>JAUSMA010000029.1 GCA_030645475.1 Nitrospirota bacterium | reverse complement strand
GCACTAGAGACTCAGTTAAGACACGCAGAAGCGCAAACGAGGAACCATACAGCGACGATGAATGAAGCAAAGCAATTGCAGCCTGATGCTCAAGCGCTACATCGAAGCACCCAATGGCGAGCATAGAGCGCTCATCGGCTGGCAACGTCACACCGGAAGTGTGCTGATCGATCCACGCTATCAACTCAAGAAGTGCTGTGTGCTCGGTGGATGAATGCATATGCGCCCTAACAATGATTGGACTGATCCGTCTGAGACGCGGCGTTCTGGTTTTCTGTCCGTATAACAGGCCTTGGGATTTCTTGTCGAAGGTCTGTTTGCTCCTTTGCATTCAACAGAGCGCTGCTCCTCCGGCGGTTTATTACGGCATCTTATGCGGATCAGCATAACCCCGCAACCTCCAGTGACGCAGCCAGCCAGATCTTGGACTTAGTCAAAACGAAATTTTTCTAGCAGGGTGGGGAGACTCGGTCTTTTCACCCGCCCAACGTGACGCATCAGCCGCGGACTTGCCGGAGTGCTTTGCTGGGCCTGACTCACTCCGACAGCACCTTCCTCTTCTCAGCCTCGTATTCCTGTGGCGTAATCGCGCCAACATCCAGAAGGGCTTTTAGTTTTGAAAGTCGGTCGTACTTGTCTTGCGGCGCAGCTGAGGAACTTGCTTTTGAGCTCTTGATGCACGAGAAAATGATTTCTATCCTGGGCCAGTTACCGAGGATGTGCGGCGGTGTTGACGTGGTTTCTTGGATGAGGTACGGACTCGTTCCGTTTGGAGCACAAAAGGCGTCCGCTCTTTTTAACGCGCTGTTTCTGATTGTCTCAACGGAGGTAAATCCCGTGGAACCCTGATGAAATATCCGATGCTTCGAGACACCGGGAAGCTCGGCACTAATTAAACTTGTCTTTCCGCCATAGATCGCGCCATCAAATTCCGACTTGCCAGTCTCCGCATTCTCGATAGTCGATGAGACCGCGCAGCCAACGAGCAGTAGCGTGGCAAACAGAAATGGCGTCGCGCGCAAAGTAGTCATCAGAAGTACAACCTCATAGGCCCAGCAATGATTAGACTGATCTGCATAAGATGCGGAGTTCTGATTTTCCGTCCGTATAACACACCGTGTGATTTCTTGTCGAAAGTCTATTCGCCCAGGTACATTTAATCGTGTGCTGCCTGACCTGCGGTTTCTAGCAGGATGCTCAAAAAGGCCGTCCAGCAAGGCCGCAGCCGACGAACGCACCGGAGGCGTAGCCTCTGGCTACGTTGAGGATGCGTTCGAGGCGAGAACGAAGCTGGCGGCCTGTTTCAGCGTCCTGCCACTCCGGCAGCTAGGTATGCGCGTAGCACATCCCTCCTGGCGATGATGCCGACAAGCCTGTCTTTCGCGTCCACCACCGGTACGCGAACCAAATCGCTGGCTCTAAAGACGTGAATCAATGTCGGAAGCGTCGTTTCTGGGCGGACCGAGTACGGGTTGTACGTCATGATGTCGCCCGCAGCGATGACGCCAAGCTTGTGCCCATCATCCAAGGCAGCCAGCAAATCATGTTCGCTGACGATGCCCAGGAGTTTGTCTTTGGCGTCCACCACCGGCACCGCTCCAAAGCCCTCGATCATGAGTGACGCGATGACATCGCCCTTGGTCTTGAGACGAGCAGACTGCACCAGTTTCTCCATCACCTGATCGACCATCATCTCGTCAAACTCTTTCTTCGTAACGGTCTTGGATTTTTTTACAGCTTTCTTGTTCGTCGGCATGAATCCCCCCCTCATTGTTGATCTAACAGCAGGCTATTCAAAAAGGCCGTCCAGCAAGGCCGCAGCGAGCGAACTCAGAACGGTGAATGCGGAACGCTGAAGTAAGAGGGGCTTCTTTGCTCACCGTTCATCGTTTCCAGACTGGCGAACTTTTTCAATAGCCTGCTCATCGCTCATTGACCGACCGCTACTCTGGACGGTGCCGTGCTCACCCGATCCTCAGACCAGCGGAGATGCACCGTCTTCGTTTTTCCTGCTTCCAACTTTATCCCCTTGAGACCCTGCGTCCGAGCCGCGTGGATTGCCGTTACGCGATAGGTGCCGGCTGGAAGATCGACGAATAACCATGGTCCGTTCACATGCTCCTGGGGAATGTTGATCGCAGGGCCGCCTTTTGCCGGCTGAATGGTGACCGCAACTCCGGCCAGAAAGGGCTTTCCTCCCGCGGTGAACACGAGCTTCAGCGAGAATGGAGGATACTCGGCGCTGCGTTCCTCGATCCCCACTCCGGCGCTGAAATAGCGAACCGCCTCTGCCCGGTAGAGCGGAAGCGAGCCTTTGGACCGCTGACCGTTCACCTGAAATTCCAACTCAAGAGACTCGCCGGACTCCCCGATTCGGGGAACCGGATCGTCGGCGAAGCTCACGCCCACACAAAGGCTGCTCAACAGCACAAACGCTGGAATGAGAATCTGTCTCATAGCCCCCTCCTAGAACTCAAGCAGGCCGCGGAAAACTATATTGGCACACGAAAACTTCGAAGGTCCGCACGCGCTGCACAACATGAAAATGTTCCTCCAGGATGCTCAAACAGTTCGTCCAGCAAGGCCGCAGCGAGTGAAGGCCCGAGTCGTACCCTTGGGGTACGTTGAGGGTCTGAACGATGCGAGAACGCCGCTGGCGGACTGTTTCAGCATCCTGCTAATGGTCAGACTACGCAATGTAAGTGCCAGCCCCCTGCACCGGACAGACTTCCAATTTTCGCATACCGGATCACCTCTTCCCACGCTGATCCGTTTCTGGTTCTTTAGAACTGACGCCAATCACCACAGTCCTCCATGCAGTACTGCAGCGAAACGCCGCAGGCCATGCCCTGAACAGGCCCTCTCTCTCCAAAAACCATGAGAATCTTAGGCCCTCTCGCCTATGAGCCATCACGTGTCGCGGGCACATCCAATGCAGAACGGATACTCGGAGCTGTTCGCATATCCTTGTCGTAATCGAGGAAGGGAGTCTGTCATGCGTATTCTCTGTGCCGTGGATGGGTCTGAATGCTCACAGTGGGGAGTCCGAGCACTCGAAGCGCTCGCCGGTCGTGAGCCGGAGGAGGTGACGCTGCTTCACGTGGTCGATCCGTCGGCCCTCCAAGCCGGAAAAGGCACGAATGCCGTGGCAGAGAAACGCGCCATGGCCGCGATGGAGAAAGCCGGTGGTATCCTGCTCCGCGAAGCGGAGCGATCGGCTCGCGTCGCCCTCGGACAGGCCGCAACCGGCCCCCGCACCACATTCCACCGCACCTTAGCCCATGGCCCTCTTGCTCAAACAATCGTGCGACAGGCGCGGCGTGTGAAGGCCGATCTCATCCTCATCGGATCCCGCGGGTTGAGCGACATTCGAGGATTCTTACTGGGAAGCATCTCCCGGCAAGTCGCGTCGATCGCCCGATGTTCCGTCTTCGTCGTGAAACAGCCGATCCCGCAGTTGAGGCGGGTGACCCTCGCGGTCGATGACTCGAAGCATTCCCGAGCCGCCGCTCGATTTCTTCGATCCCGCCTGCTTCCGGATTCCGCGACGACCACCATCCTCTCCTCGGCCGAGAGACCGGTGACCGACTTGGCGGTTCGCTATTTATCCAAAGCCCAAGTCGCCGAACTGGAGAGACCGGTCCTCGAACGCGCCACGAAACTGGTCGCAGCATTGCGGGATGAGTTCCTGAAAGAAGGCTTCGCCGTCGAGACGGACGTGCAGATGGACCACGTCATCGACACCATCGTCAAACAGGTGGAGGCTACGCATGCCGACCTCCTCGTGATCGGGTCGCGCGACCTCACCAAGAGCGAACGGCTCCATCTGGGCAGCGTCTCGGAAAGCCTTCTGAGACATGCCCCCTGTTCCGTGTTGATCGTGAGGGGTACGCGTGGCTGACTCCGACAAGCCACAGCTCCACCACCTGACGGTTGGTGAAGTCTTCCAGCACCTGGACAGCAGGGCAGGCGGTTTGTCGCCCGAAGAAGCGCAGCAGCGGCTCAGTCAATATGGCCCCAACGTCCTGGAGGAATCGAGCCATTATTCATTGATTCGAGGGTTCCTCCGCCAATTCACCCACTTCCTGGCCATATTGCTCTGGATCGCTGCCGGTCTGGCGTTCATGGCAGAGTTCATGAAACCCGGCGAAGGGATGCTCACCCTCGGCTGGGCGATCCTCGGTGTGATCGTGATCAACGCCGTCTTTGCCTTCTTTCAGGAATATAAAGCCGAGCGCGCGGTGCATGCCCTCCATCGCCTCCTCCCTGCCAAAGCATGGGTGCTGCGAAGCAACCAGCCACACGAGGTGTCACGAAGCGAGATCGTGCCGGGCGACGTGCTCTTGATCGAGGAGGGAGAACAGATTCCTGCCGACGCCCGGCTCATCGACGCCACCGAAATGCGTGTCGACATCTCTTCCCTCACCGGCGAATCCCAACCGAAGAGGCGGACCGCAGAGCCGATCATCGATGGACACCTCCTGGACATTCCCAATCTCGTCTTCGCCGGCACCCCCGTGCTCTCCGGCAGAGGCCGGGCGGTGGTGTTCGCCACCGGCATGCAGACGGAATTCGGCAAGATCGCCCGCCTCTCTACGGGTGTGGAGACAGACCTCAGCCCGCTGCAGAAAGAAATCACCACGCTCACCCGCATCGTCGCCATGATTTCGCTGGCCATGGGAGCCTCATTTTTCGCGATCGGGCTATGGACCGGCCTCGGCTTCTGGATCAGCGCGATCTTCGGGATCGGCATCATCGCGGCGAACGTGCCGGAAGGACTGCTCCCCACTGTGACGCTGGCCTTGGCATTGGGCAGCCAACGCATGGCCAAACGTCACGCGCTCATCAAACAACTGACGTCCGTGGAAACCTTGGGTTGCACCACCGTCATCTGCACGGATAAGACGGGGACGCTCACCGAAAACCGGATGCGCGTGGCGCGTTTCTATGTGGACCATCTCGAAATCGAGGTGCAGGAAAGCTGTCTCGTGATCGCCGGACGCGTGACCAACGCGGTCGAGGCCGAGGAATATGCGCCACTCTTCGATGCGATCATCCACTGCCACAATGCCAAACGCGTGCGGCGGACCGATGGCCGCCTCACCGTCACAGGGGATCCAACCGAAGTGGCCCTGGTCGAGTTTGCACAGGATCACGGACTCCTCCACCATGAACCGTTGCCCAGGATGGGCGAGCTCCCATTCGACGCGGACCGCAAGCGCATGTCCACCCTCCATTGGCGTGAGAGCCGGCTGGTGGCCTTCGTGAAGGGCGCGCCGGAATCGCTCATGCCCCTCTGCAATCAGATGCTCCACCAAGCGGCACGCTCGCCGATGAGCCAGGAGGACCGCCAGCGCATCATGGCGCAAAGCCAAACCTTCGCGCACCAGGCCTACCGGGTCCTGGCTGTAGCCATGCGTGACATTGAGCAAGGTGTCGAGAAGCTGGACATCGACCATGTGGAACAGAACCTCACCTTCCTCGGCCTCGTGGCGATGATGGATCCCCCGCGCCACGAAGTACCGGAGGCCATCGCCCGCTGTCGCCAAGCCGGCGTGCGCGTGATCATGATTACCGGCGACCATCCGCTCACGGCCCTGGCCATCGCCCGCCAGATCGGACTGGCGCCGAAGGAGTCCCGTACCGAGCCAGTCGGATTTTGTCCCGTGATCGAAGGGCACCAGGTCGAAACGATGAGCGACGAGGCGCTGCGCCGGCTCCTCACGCCCACCCGGCCTAACGAGCCCGAGCCGGTCTTCGCGCGAGTGGCTCCCCGGCACAAGATGCGCGTGGTGTCGGTGCTGAAAGAGATGGGCGAAGTGGTGGCCGTCACGGGCGACGGGGTGAACGACGCCCCGGCCATCAAAAAAGCCGATATCGGCATTGCGATGGGCATCGCCGGATCCGACGTGGCGAAAGAGACGGCGGACATAATTTTGCTCGACGACAACTTTGCGACCATCGTCAACGCCATTGAAGAAGGCCGTACGGTATTCGACAATATCCGAAAGTTCTCCACGTACGTGCTTGTGAGTAATGTGCCGGAAGTGGTCCCCTACTTGGCCTATGGTTTTCTCGGGATGCCATTGGCCCTCACCATCCCGCAGGTCCTGGCCATTGACCTCGGCACCGACATGGTTCCGGCCATTGCGCTGGGGGCAGAGGCCCCTCATCCCGGTATTATGGATGTACCGCCACGCCCAAGAAACGAACGGTTGCTCACCGTTCCGCTTCTGCTCAGAACCTACTTCTTCCTGGGCATGAACTCGGCATTCCTGGCCATGGGTGGCTTTTTTCTCTATCTCTTTGTCAACGACTGGAGTTGGGGAACCTCGCTAGACTGGTCATCTCCTTTATATAAAGAGGCGACAACGGTGACGTTTGCCGGGATCGTCTTGGCACAGATTGCCAACGTCTTTTCCTGCCGATCCGACCGGCTGTCGGTCGCCCGGTTCGGATGGTTCAGCAACCCGCTCATTCTCTGGGGAGTCGTCATTGAGCTCACCATCCTTGCGTTGATTACCTACACCTCCTTGGGAAACGACATCTTCCGAACGGCCCCCTTGCCGGTCTGGATCTTCGGACCACTCGCACTGGGTGCCCTTGGCCTGTTATTCGCAGAGGAAAGCCGTAAGATCATCGTGAAGCGATTCACCCAGAGTCGCGCAGGCGGAGTCACACTAGTAGCGGATAAATCATGAGCAATAACCCCCAAGACCCGATTCGTGAGGTTCCTGTCACAGAGATCATTCCCCCCGGATCGTCGTCGGTTCCGGCTCCCCATTCATCGAATGCATCCACCGATCGCGCGCACGGTCTCCCTGCCGCCCTGCCGCTGCTCCCTTCATCTCGGACCGGGCTCCGCCGACCATGGCTCATCGGGATCGTCACCCTGCTTGCGATCATCGGAATAGGAGCCTGGTATTGGTGGACGGCCGGCCCTCCGCCCGTCCATTACAAAACTGCGCTGGTCGATCGGGGACCCATCACCGCGATCGTCACCGCCACCGGCACGGTCAATCCGGTCGTATCGGTCCAGGTGGGGAGCCAAGTCTCCGGGAAAATCACTCAATTGATGGCAGACTTCAACTCCGTAGTCACAAAGGGCCAGGTCCTCGCCAGGATCGACCAGCAGCCATTCAATGCCCGTGTGAGCCAAGCCCGCGCATCCCTCAAGAGCGGGCGTGGCAATCTGGCGAAGGCGAAAAACATGGCAAACCAGCGGAAACTCGAATTCGATCGCATGGCGGCTTTGCGTCCGCAACAATTCGTCTCCCAAGCGGATCTCGACCTCGCCGCTACGAATTTACGTGACGCCCAAGCTCAAGTCGAGGTCGCGCAGGCACAGGTGGATCAGGCAGTGGCCACGTTAGCCTCCGCCGAACTGGATCTCGGCTATACGACGATCTATTCCCCGGTCAACGGCATCGTGGTATCCCGCAACGTCGATGTCGGCCAGACCGTCGCCGCCAGTTTCCAGACCCCGACGCTTTTCGTGATCGCCCAGGACCTGACCCAGATGCAGGTGAATGCCAACGTCAGCGAATCCGACATCGGCGGTGTGGCGGAAGGCAAGCCGTCCAGCTTCCGCGTGGATGCCTATCCCAGGCAATTCTTCGAAGGCACCGTCACGCAGGTACGCAATGCGCCCATCAACATCCAGAACGTGGTGACCTACGACGTCGTGATCACGGTGGACAATCGGGAGCTCAAGCTCAAGCCAGGGATGACGGCAAACGTGACGATCGTGACGGCCAAGAAGGAACATCCGCTCCGCGTGCCGAATGGGGCCTTGCGCTTTCGGATGCCGGGCGTCCCGGTGGACCGCAAGGTCACGCAAGTGTGGGTGATGGATGAGTCAAAACAGGCGCGACAGGTTGTGACCACCTCGGGCATCGCCGACTCCCTCTTCACGGAAATTACCGAGGGAACGCTGAAAGAGGGAGACCAGGTGATCCTGGGGATTGAGACACCGGAAGAACAGGCCCAAAAAAAGTTGCCGCCTGGCTTCGATGGCGGCCCGAGGATGAGATGAAAAGGAATAGCTGTCAGCCATCAGCTTTCAGCACTCAGTTTCTGATCGAACGGTTACCTCTCAGAGCTGAAAGCTGATCGCTGACGGCTGAAAGCTATTCACCATGTCCTTTCTCTGGCTCACTATTCTTTCCGCCCTCCGCATCCTCCGCCGCAATCCGCTGCGCGCCGGACTGACCATGCTCGGTATCATCATCGGCATCGGCGCCGTGGTGGCGATGGTCAGCTTGGGTCAGGGCGCCACGGCCTCCGTCCAAGCGGAAATCTCCAGCCTGGGCACCAATGTCCTCATCATCGTGCCGGGCGCCACGACCGTCGGCGGCGTGAGGGGCGGACTCGGCACCATTTCCACGCTCACGGTCGACGATGCGGAGGACATCCGGACAAAGGTCGGCTCGGTAAACACCATCATGTATGCCACGCGATCGGTGCTTCAAGTCATTCGCGAGAATAAAAACTGGAGCACCATCGTCCTCGGCACCACCCCTGAATTCACCGACATCCGAAGTTGGCCGATTGCGCAGGGCAACTTCTTCACCCAGTCGGACATGGATTCGGCCGCGAAGATTGTCGTGCTGGGGAAAACCGCGGCTCAGAATCTGTTCGAACCAGGCGAAGAGGCGGTGGGAGCCGAAGTTCGCATCAGAAATACTCCGCTTCGTGTGATCGGAGTCCTGGCGCCGAAAGGCCAATCGATCACGGGGCAGGACCAAGACGATTTCGTGGTCCTCCCGTTCACGACGGCTGAACGAAAAGTCATGGGCACGAAGTTTCTTGGAACCGTCGGAATCATCCTGGTCGCCACACAGACGCGCTACGAGATCCCTGCCGTCGTCGCAGACATCAAAGAACTCTTGCGGGCCCGCCACCACCTCCCCTCCCAGGAGGAGGACGACTTCACCATCCGCACCATGGAGGACATCGCCAAGACCATCGCCGGCACGAGCCGCACGATGATGGTCATGCTGATGAGCATTGCCTCGATTTCACTCATCGTCGGCGGGATCGGCATCATGAATATTCTCCTGGTGTCGGTCACGGAGCGGACGAAAGAAATCGGCCTTCGCATGGCCGTCGGCGCAAAACGCCGGCACATCCTGCTTCAATTCCTGATCGAAGCGATCATTATGACGGCAATCGGCGGAATCGTCGGCGTGGCTGCGGGCATCGGAGGTGCAAAACTGCTGACCACACTCGTCGGATGGCCGACCATTATCTCTCCGGAGGCTATCGTGATCGCGTTTCTCTTTTCCCTGGTCGTCGGCGTCTTCTTCGGCCTCTATCCCGCAAACAAAGCGTCGAAGATGAAGCCCATCGAGGCGCTGCACTACGAGTGAGAGCCAGCATGAGCATAGCGCAGAATCAGGACATCGCCGGGCGATTGCGAGAAGTCGCGCAGCTCTTGGAAGATCAGGGCGCGAATCGCTTTCGCGTGCGGGCCTATCGCGGGGCGGCGGAAACGATCGAACGGTTGACGGTTCCCGCCGCAGAGATCGCACAGCAACGGGGCACGGACGGGCTGCAGTCGTTGCCCGGCATCGGGGTGAGCCTCGCACGCTCCATTCATACCCTTGTCGTCACAGGCCGGCTGCCGATGTTGGATCGCCTGCGCGGCCACATGGACCCGATCTCACTGCTCACGTCCATTCCAGGGATTGGTCCGGCTCTCGCCCATCGGCTGCACGACGATCTGCATATCGACACGTTGGAACAACTGGAAATGGCGGCGCATGACGGACGCTTAACAGAAATCGAAGGGATCGGTCCCAAAAAACTCCAGGGCATCATCGATTCCCTGACTGCGCGGCTTGGACGCGTCCGGCAGAGCGCTGGCAAAATGGTTGGGCACCCGACTGCTGAACCTCCGGTGAAAGAACTCCTGGACGTGGACAGGGAATACCGCGAATCCGCCCAGGCCGGCAGGCTACAAACGATCGCGCCGCACCGCTTCAATCCAAAGAAAGAGGCCTGGCTGCCGATCCTCCACGCGCAGCGAGGTACCCACCACTATACCGCGCTGTTTTCGAACAGCGCCCTGGCCCATCAACTCAAGAAAACACAGGACTGGGTCATCCTCTACTACGACGACGACCACGGCGAACGCCAATGCACCGTGATCACCAGCCACCAGGCCCCCTTCACCGGGAAGCGAATCGTACGGGGACGAGAGGAAGACTGTGCCTCCTACTACCAGTCTCGGAAAGCCATGACCCCAGAGGCAACATGATCCGGATGCCAGGACAAAGCCACCAGGGGCCGCTGCCGCCGATGACAAACGGGCAGCGCACGCTGGAACAGCAACTCCGTTCCCACGTGCAGCAGCTCGCGGGACAGATCGGCGAGCGCAACGTCTTTCGGCACGATAGGCTCGTCATGGCAGCGAATTATATCCGGACAACGCTTGCCCACGACGGCTACGAGGTGAGACGGCAATCTTACGAGGTGGGGGGCATAGGCTGTGAGAATGTCGAAGCGGAAGGGAGAGGGAATCAGAAGCCGGACGAGATCATCGTCATCGGGGCGCATTACGATTCGGTGCAGGGAAGTCCCGGCGCCAACGACAATGCGAGCGGCGTGGCAGCGATGCTCGCCTTGGCCCGTGCCTTCGCGAAAACCCGCCAGGCCCGCACCCTGCGATTCGTGGCCTTTGCCAATGAGGAGCCGCCGCTCTTTCAAACCAAATATATGGGCAGCCGCGTCTATGCCAAGCGCAGCCGCGAGCGGAGAGAAAAGATCGTCCTCATGCTCAGCCTGGAGACCATCGGGTACTACTCAGACGAGCCGGGAAGCCAACACTTCCTCTTTCCCTTGAATCTCATCTATCCTTCCACCGGGAATTTCATTGCCTTCGTCAGCAACGTGGAGAACGGGTTCCTGGTGCGGCAGCTTGTGGGATCGTTTCGGCGGCAGGCGCAATTTCCTTCCGAAGGCGGAGCCCTGTGGGGCTTGGTCCCCGGCGTCGGGTGGTCGGACCATTGGGCCTTCTGGAAGGAGGGATTCCCGGCGGTGATGGTGACCGACACCGCCCTCTTCCGTTACCCAGCCTACCATTTGAACACCGACAGGCCCGAATTGATTCAGTACGATAGGATGGCGCGAGTAGTCTCCGGCCTGCAAGCCGTCATAGCAGAAATGGCGGAGGCACCACGGTGAGGCTGGATAAACAATCTGATTTCCCCTCTTTGCCCTACTAAGGGACGCAGCCAGACTGTCCTTCACTGCGCGCATCGAGGGAGCACATTCTGATCGTGCGGCCTCGGCGAGCAAGAAGGATCGCCTGGCTGCGTCCCTCTCACCCCACCGCTGCAACCGAACGTGACACAGAAGGGGCGGCCTGGGTGAATCCAGAACTGCGCGCGTCGAACGACCACTTTCCAAAGTGGGGATTCCGCGAGCACTGGATCACCCAGGCCGCCCCTTCATTTTCTATAGTTCGCCCCAGCCCTATTCTTCTGCCTGCACCCCCGCATGGTAGGTGCCATACACGTACACAGGGATAGACAAGTGGCCGAGATGTTTTTCCATCAACGGCTTCACATCTTTCCAGTCGAGCCCGCCCACCCCGGTGGCCAGGCGTGGAAGCGCGACACTCTTGAACTTCTCCGTCTCAATCGTCTTACATAACGCTTTAAGACAATGGTTCACGTTCTCGATCGTGGCCCGTCCCGGGTGCTTGGCTCCGTGACTGGCAGCCGACTCCTGAGTAAACAGATTCACAATCCGAATACCGCCGACGCCGGCCCATGCCCACAATTCGCCGGCCTTGGGACTGAACGTCTGAGAATAATGCCGGAAGTCTTTATACATTGCAGGCCATTGCTCTCTAAGCGCCAAGGCCAACCCGTTGGCGAAATTATCGTTGGGGGCAACGCCATGTGCCAACGCTTCCGCCTTCGTCAACAAAATATCTCCGGCCACTTCCTTCAACATATACCGTCCTCCTCCGTCGAGTTAGTAATGAGTTCGATGCCGATCAAGACCGTCATGGGAACGGGAACATTACGCCCACCCGTCCCGGACAAGCCCGCAGTCTCACTCAGGTACGAGTGCAACAGTGATGCCTTCTTCCAGGCATAGATCTCTCGAAACAGTCTCGCTGTCTCTTCAATAATGGAGCCCTCATTGATCTTCCACTGCGCGAGCACAGAAGATCATCCGCCGCCAGCCCCCCACTCACTGTAGCCATTTACCTCAATGCCCATCCCCGGAGATGTAGCACGTTGCCCCGTTCCAGCTGTTGGGCCTGCCATGGCCATGCAGATTATATCCAGCCGCGCACGCGCGGAACGTCTTTCTATCCGAGACGTCACAGACGAGAGCACATCTCTGCAGCGATCTCTCCCAAAGACCCTGCAAGTCGGAAACACCGGGCGAGGAGAATGTCCCCGGTTGCTCGCTCTTGTCTTTTTTTCGTCCCTGCCTTATAGAAAGGCAGCCCCGCACGCTGAAGAATCCTCCAGCTTCCGTGACAAACCGTCTCGCTGTTGCACAGGAGAACCCTCTATGAAAATGTTGATGATCGTCTTTCGTCGATCGATTGTGGAACGCATCCATGCTCTGCTGAAGGAGCATGACGTCAACGCGTTTACTGAACTGCATAATGTGGCCGGCAGGGGAGAAACCGGCCCCAACGTTGAATTTTTCCTATCACCGGGCCCCAACAGCATGATCCTGACTGCGGTATCAGAGCAGCTTGCCTACCGCCTCATCGAGGGGTTCACGCGCTTCAAAGCGGAGCAGGGGACGGATCAGCCTAACCATGTTCACGTATTCGTCCTTCCCTGTGAGCAAGCGGTCTAGCCCAGCGCACAACGAAGTGAGCGAGACAACCGCCGCGCGTGAACCGAGGTGCGGATGGATTGAGCTGGATTAGTTCGGTCGATCGCTCATCGAGGGCTAGGTCTGTCGAATCTCTGCCGTCTACTGGTCGACCGTCGCGCGCGCGGAGAATCCCGTTCACATCACGCTCGACGAAGGAGCCTCCACATCCGAGAGGCCCAAAGCGAGATGACATCTCTTCGTGGCTCTACTCTCAAGGCCGTGTGCGGACAGGTTCTGTACTGTTGGAGTGAACAACCTGCCCCCTACCCGAAGTTTACATCACTTCACTTGGCGAGGGTCCGCACATAGGCCAGCACGTCTCTGCTCTGTTTCTCCGAGAGGAGGACCTTCCAAGCCGGCATGTTCGGCTTGCCGTCATGGATCGTCTTGAGCAGGTCGGCATCGGATTTCTTTCTGGTCGACGGTGCTGTGAGGTTAGCCGGATCCGGCCCAAGAATCCTGTACCCATCCCCTTTGCCCTGAGGCCCGTGACAACCGGCGCAGTTCCTGACAAACAGGGCCTTGCCACGCACCACGTCGCCGCTCGGAACCTTTGGCTCCGCTTGCCCTTGCGCCACCGTCCCGAGTAGAAGACCGCTCACGCACCAGACCGTTGCCGCCCCGAGCATCCAACTTCTCTTCATCTTGCCTCCCGCTTGCTATGTCAAACCGACTGAACCAATCTGAGCCCTGCCTTGAATTTCGTGGCAGTGTCGAGCGGGTCTGCTGTGCGACAGCAGCAGGCGCTCGTTCACCGACTCAGTCCATTGCAGACTAGCCGGACATGCACGAGAAACTCCGATCGCTCAGACCCGGGCCTTCCCTGACTTTCCTGCAGAACAGTACCCCATCGGAAGGTGATGCTCAACACCTATGGAGAGGAGTCGGAGCCAAAAGAACAGAAACCCCGCCGCGCAGCCAAGTCGGCGGATGAGTTGCTGGCCGACGTGCCCAAGAGCAAGGATGCCTTCCGTCGGTAATCGCTCACGTCTACGAACATCTCAACCTCCTCGCGCGATCATCACCCTATTCCCGTTCATGTATTATAATGAGGTGTCTCTACCCTCGGTTCTACGCATCTGGCAGAGCCGCAATATACATCCGGAAAGGAGGAACACCATGAGCACAGCAACGGTGGAAATCCCGACTCACCAAACGGTGACAACCTTTCTAGACGCGCCCAGGAAAATGCTGATCGGCGGCAGATGGCTCGATGCCGCGTCGGGGAAGACCTTCCCGACCTACAACCCGGCCACGGGCGAAGTCCTGGCCCAAGTGGCCGAAGGCAACAGCACCGACGTTGACAGGGCGGTCACCGCTGCACGGAACGCCTTCGAGACAGGCCCGTGGCGCACGTTCACACCCTCGGAGCGTGGACGGCTGATCTGGAAGCTCGCCGACCTTGTCGAATCTCACTTGGAAGAATTCGCGCAACTGGAGTCGCTCGACAATGGGAAACCGGTCGGCGTGGCCCGCGTGGCGGATGTGCCACTGGCCGTAGACCTCTTCCGATACATGGCAGGTTGGGCGACAAAAATCGAAGGCCACACCATCCCCATTTCGGTGCCCTACACACCCGGCGCCCGGTATCTCGCCTACACACTGCGCGAGCCGGTCGGCGTGGTGGGCCAAATCATCCCCTGGAATTTTCCGCTACTCATGGCGGCTTGGAAGCTGGGTCCGGCGTTGGCAGCAGGCTGCACCGTCGTCCTGAAGCCTGCCGAACAGACGCCTCTGTCCGCCCTGCGACTCGGCGAGCTGATCTGCGAAGCGGGATTCCCGGACGGAGTGGTCAACATCCTACCAGGGTACGGCGAGACCGCCGGCGCGGCACTGGCGGCGCATCCGGACGTGGACAAGGTGGCCTTCACTGGCTCCACAGAAGTGGGAAAACTCATCCTTCGGGCAGCGGCAGGGAATCTCAAGAAAGTGTCGCTGGAGCTCGGAGGGAAATCCCCCAACATCGTATGCAAGGACGCCGATCTGGAGGCGAGCATCCCCGGAGTCGCGGGCGCGATCTTTTTCAACCAAGGCCAGTGCTGCTGCGCAGGCTCCCGGCTTTTCGTCGAGAAGGGTATCTTCGACAAGGTGGTGGCGGGCGTAGCTGAGGAGGCGAAGAAGATCAAGGTCGGGCCGGGCATGGATCCCGCCACCCAAATGGGGCCGCTGGTGTCGGACGAGCAGCAACGGCGGGTGCTCGGCTATCTGGAGTCGGGCTTCTCTCAGGGCGCCAAGGCAGTGGTCGGCGGGCGCAAGCTGGGCGACAAGGGCTACTTTGTGGAACCGACCGTGCTGGTCGACACCACGCAGACGATGAAGATCATGCAGGAGGAAATCTTCGGGCCGGTTGTCTGCGCAGTGCCGTTTACAGACATAGACGAGGTGCTCCAGGCGGCGAACGACTCCATCTACGGTCTGGCTGCGGCAGTGTGGACCAGCGATATCGCGAAAGCCCACCGCATCGCAGCCGAGCTGCGCGCAGGGTCGGTGTGGATCAACTGCTACAACATCTTCGACGCCGCGCTGCCCTTCGGCGGCTACAAGCAATCCGGGTGGGGTCGCGAGATGGGCCACGATGCGCTGGAACTGTACACCGAGGTAAAAGCCGTCACCGTGCAGCTGTGAAAGAGCCCTGGAGAACGGAAGGATCAGCGGAAAGAGTACAACCTAGTGCGTGCGGACAGGCTCCGCAATGTTGGATGGCAAGACTCGGCCTCTTATCTGTTCGGCCTCGGCACGTTCTTGTTCAATGACAGAGGCGTTGACTATTTCATTCCACCACCCAGATCGCAAAGCCCTTTGCGTCGCGCAGTAATTGATCGGTCACCCCGCCGCCGAAGATCCGTTTGATCCGGGACGTCCCATGCCGCCCCACAACGATGGTTTCGTGATGTCCCCTTCGCGCCTCTTCGAGAATATTTCTGGCGATATCGTCCTCATGGCCATACCTCAACGCCACGTGGCTCGTGTCAAACCCGGATTGTGCCAGCGTCTCGCACGCCTTCTTCAGGACATGGCACTCGGATTCCCCTTCCTTCCGAATCCAGGCTTCTTGCTCATTACGCAACTGCACGCTCAATTGCGCCTCGGCGGCAGGATTCTCCGATCCGCCATGCTCCAGCAATTCCCGCGGCATGGGCTTGAGCACATGAAAGAGGGTGACGGCGACATCAGGGGTTCGGCGCAGGAGAGAGCCAACATACTGGACAACCCGATGGGAGTTCTCGGACTCGTCAACGGCCAGAAGAATTCGCATATCAGCCTCCTTGGAGGTGCGTGGCGAACGGTGCAGCTATGTACATACTATCCCCCATGAATTCGCTGATACCAGGGGGAGGCGCTCAGAGCGTGTCCTGGTCCAATTATCCGAAGCGAGAGAAAGGCAATCTGCCGGTTGAAGTGGGTTCCCTTTGCTCAGAAGCGGGAAGAGAGGAATGTATAGCCATGCGCGCGGACGAATCGATCAGAAAAGGAGAATGACCCCGTTTTCTTCCCCTCACGCGCTACCGGAGCCGTCCCTTCACCTCACGCTCGGCGGAGACAACTCCACATCCGAGACGTCCAAGACAAGATGAAATCGCCTCATGGCTCTCCTCTCAAAGACGCGCGCGGATGAGTCGGCCCAAGAAACACTCCCGACATTTTTCTCTGCTCCAGTCACCTTGGCTACTGAACCTGGGCTTTGATCCAGTTAATCCTGTCTCGAGCCCATTGCCGCACCGTTGGGCGAGGGTGTGTGGCCCACGACTTCAGAAGGTTGACCAGTGGATCAAGGTAGGGTGCCGGGGAGCCATAGTATGATTGAGGTCTGAGACGACTCGATAGCGCTGCAAGGACTCTCTCTTGATCACCAAATTCAGAAATAAAGCTCTCGATTGCTGAATGCCACACGAGAGACCCATCCGCATTTTTTGTTGCAACAGGCAACCACTTCATCACGAGGGAAGCGCGACGTGCCGGATCCTTGCGTGTCCACTTCAGGTAAAAATCTGCAGGTATCGTATAAAGAAACCCAGGCCCTAGACAATCATCATGCTCAATACCCACAAGACCTTCGACTCTATGACGAATCAAGAAATCATTTTCCAGAAGTAGCCTAGAGATACCTGCCCATACCTCTCGGGGATGCCGTTTAATGAGAGCCTTAAGAGAACTGCGAACTGGCCCATCTAGGTCATGAAACACCCCGGTCATTCTTGGCGCACAGATGCCAAGAAGCTGCCTCACGAGTGCTCGCGCGAACTGCCGGTCAATTAGGTTGCGCTGGGCCAGAAGGCTGACTATACGTTCTAAGTCATGTCCCCTCATTCCGTTTCGCCCCATGCCGTCGAATAGCCTCGGATCTACAAGGACATTCTGTAAATTTGAGACAAGAGGTTTAGTGAGTTCTTTGCCCCCGCGCAAAACCATGGAAACGATATTTAATACCGCCCACAATCCTTCAGCACCGTGCTGAGAAAGCTCCCTCAGCAGTGGAAGAATATCTTTCGTATCAAGGTGCTCCATCCTTTGCTCATAAGAAAGGGACGCGCATTGCCAGGGGGTGACGTCACCTGATTGCAGAAGTGAAACGACGAGTTGAATGTCATCGGACTGCAGCTTGCCAGCACCTATCATCGAAACTGCATCCTGCTTGAGCTTCACTGAATTTAGTGCAAGGCGGATACAGTCACGTGCTGCTTTCGTATCACGACTATCTGCGCCCGCTATAAGCCCACGAAAAAGATCTAGATTAGGAGCCTCTTGTCGTTGCTCGGTTTTAGCGAGCGCGGCCTCGAAAAGTTTCGTGATGCTAGGCGCACACTCCGCAAGCCGACGGGCGAATGGGAAGACTGTCTTCCCGTCGCTTACGACAAACCTTTCGAGTGCCCGGTCGCTCATTGATGGATTGTTTGCAATGATTTCCGCGAGCTCAGTTGCCTTTCGTGTGGCATACTCGAAGTCAATAGATGTAGCCTGCTCCCGTTCGTAGTCTACGTCGGGATTGCAGAAGTCCCCCTGCCAGGCATGCGTATAGAGAACGGCGAGGTCGACAGGGTCTCTCGGGAGCAACTCATCGAAATACACCCTGACAGTGTCTCCAAGATCTTTAGGCGCCTCCTTCCGGTTGAAATACAACCATTCATTCACTTTCTGTACGGCCTCAGGCCAAAACCCATATCGTGACACTATGCGAGAGATGAACGCCTTGACCTCTTCCAGTGGAATTTTCCCAATAAGTCCGCGAATGCGAGAGCCGAGAATTTGCTTTGCTCTGGGAGCCAACGGATCGCTGCCGACCGCAATGTCCGTCAGTCGTTTGATCGCAGCCCGAAGGAAGTCCGATATCTCGCTGTAGGTCCTCGGCGCCCAATCCTTCAGACGCTCTCCGCTGCCGATCCCTTCCGTACCTCCACCACGATAGAAATGACCAGTTTCCAGCATCCTATCGAGTGCATCGATGCACACTTCGCGCTCTTTCGGACTGGATGATCGCAGCCCATCGTCGAGCACAAGAAGGCGCACTTCAGGGGGCGCCTCAGTGCCGCTCAGGTAAAGCTGATAAAGCTGTTTGAACTGACCAGTCGCATTGTTCGAAATGTTTCCCTCTGTCTCTGAAGCTGCAAGCCGACGGAGCAGCATTGCCGCCCCGTCAAAGCTTTCCTTTCGAAAAGCCAGCTTCTCTAGTGCCCAGACAAGGTGACGCCTTCCCGCTCTTACTTGTTGCAGTTCATCATCGGCCAATCCCCCAAACACCCTTTGAATCGTCACCATCACTAGATCAGGATCGACATGAACAAGATGATCTAGGCATTCGGCGCCGGATTCGGTGTTGAGTATCGCAAGATTGCCCAAGCAGTCAGCGGCAAGAAGGCTTCGCGCAAATGCCTTCGCTTCGGCAGAGGTATCGAGCCACTTCATGCGACGAAGGAGACTTGTTTTCAGACTGTCTGGAGCTTCCAAAAAGAAAGCTAAAAGCCTGCGTTCAGGAAGAAGCGACAACCGAGTGGAACCTAAGGAGGCTGCGAGCGGTATGGGTGCGACCTGAACAAAATCGCCACGCTGCACTACAACTCCTCGAGAGAAGAAAGACTTGCTGTGTTCGACAAGCGCATCTTGAGTCATTCCCCCAAGCTTCTCCGCAATGAGTTTACCTTCTCCGTCAACTCGCCCGGTAAGTCCAACCCACTCAAAGAGACTCAGGATCTCCAAAGCTCTTTGCGCCTCCTCGACCCGTTGGCGGCGCCCCCAGACGACCCGTTCCAGTACTTGCTCAGCAGAACGTATCGCCTTTCCGCCTATACCATCCTGTCTGGCTGCAAGAACCGCCATCTTCGGGAACCCCTTTGCAAGCTCCTGAATGAACCTCGAATCCGAGTCGCTCAGCGTTGATGCCACCGCGTGTGCTATCGATCCGATGGTCCCATCGGATGCCGGTTCTAAGCGAATTACCAACGTATCCTGCACCTTTGTCTCAACATCTATTGTCACAAGGCGTAAGCGGGAGCCAGTACGGCGCGCAATCGCTGCCAACTTTGTATGGAGTTCGTCAGGGCAATCGTCCACAACTAAGATCGCCGACGAGCCCGCATCAGCAATTTCGAGAGCAAGCTTGGCGACCTCGTCTCCAACAATCCCAAGATCTGCGTATATTACAGCCGTTCGCTCTACCTCATCGGACACTGTCGCCTGCCGATTAAACACTTCAAAGGCGAAGCGTGACTTGCCAAACCCTGATGGTCCTGCAATTCGCAAAGCAGCATGGTCTCTTGCTAAAAAGCTTAATGCCGCTTCCGCAGCCTGTTCGAAGGTCCACACAGTTCTGTTCCCGCCATGGAACTCTGCGTCTGGATTGATGATGTTGCTGGGCGAAAAGCGGGGGCTCTCATCGGCGATCCAGGGAATATTTCTGATCTCGTCCTCGCGCCCCCATGCCTCATGCGACAGAAAACCAGCGAGCGACCGTTGTCGTTTGAGCGATGCAAGCCAAAGCGCAACTGGCGGGTGCGTGTTTACCCAGTCTGCGATACGATTCGCGTCATAAATTTCGATCGCGGTTGCACGGGAGGGATTTTTCTTCCCCCGGCGAATAGCCGATGCAATCGCCTTTCGGAGCCTCTCTATCTTCTGACCCCCAAACTTGTGAGAGCAAAAGACAATGTAGGCACCCTGCCGCGAGAGGGCTTCTGACACGGCTGCATTCAATCTCGCTGGCCCTTTCTTGGGCTTCTTGAAGACTTCAGCCGAGATTAAAGTTTCCGTTAGATTTTGAGCCTTCGACTGAAAAACGCAAAACCGTGTTGGGAAGAAGTCTGTTGAGTCGACCCCACTACTCCAATCCACCCGACCGTCTTCACCACCGTCCGCTACAGTAATTTGGAGCGGTACGGTCGCAGCGGGATATCGACCAGGCGACACTCTGCGAGTAGCAAGCGTTTCATCAGCTGAACCAACTGGAGACTATCCAGTTGCGCTATCTGGTTCGCATCAGCCTCAAAAAACATCCGCCCTCCAAGAAATAATGGAGACACTCTGCTTTTCCAAGGGAACCTAGTCCATTATACTGATGCACGTCAAACCAAGCACTGCCGCATGAGACGCTCCCTTTCAGTTCGCCCGGACCTCCCCTCAAGGGCGGTCTGGATCTATCTCATACTGCGCGCATAGACCGAGCGATTTCCCTGCTCTTTTCCCGCATCAAGCGAGGCGGCTGGTGTGGTCTCCATTGCGCGCGTCCAACGAGGGGAGTCCGCGACCGCGCGTTGCGCGAGCACAGAAGATCATCAGCCTCCATCCCCTCCTCTGTTCCGCGAGCAGGAGGACGACCAGGCCGCCCCTTTTCCCTTCCGAGCTCGCTCGTTGCCCTCTTCTAGAGGGTGGCCCGATTAGTCTCCCACTGCGCGCGTCCAACGAGGGCCTTCTCAGGCCGCGCGTTGCGCGAGCACAGGAGACCATCAGGCTACCCTCGTCTCTCTTGACCTCCTCCTCCCGCAAGCGCATCCTTTTAGCTGATCCTGCGCGGGATGCACTCTTCTCTGAACCATCGGCACGCGTAGGATCTCGCCGGGGATTTCGGATCACGAGAGGTCTGCATCGTGATGGCTACCTGGCTTCTGCTGCTCGTTCCACTGTTAAGGCAGAGTCCTGCCTGGGCTCTGCCCCATTCGATGCCTGTTCAACAAGTG
This sequence comes from Nitrospirota bacterium, assembly GCA_030645475.1. Lineage (NCBI taxonomy): Bacteria > Pseudomonadati > Nitrospirota > Nitrospirota bacterium. The sequence goes on along the minus strand of JAUSMA010000029.1, from coordinate 130,251 downwards.
TCTACGGCCAAAACGCTCACGGGCGACGAATTGCTCCGCATCGGCGAGGTCCACGACCACCAGCACCACTTTCCTGAAACGCTGACCTACTATCAGCTCGCGTTGTCAACATTCCGGGAGCACCAGCAGGCCCGCGGCGTGGCAACCGCCTTGGTGAAAATCGCACAGGTGTATGAACGGCAAGGCAAGATCCAGGAGGCCTACGTGGCGCTCCAGGAAGCCCTTCCCCTTTTCGCCCGGTCCTCCGACCGGCCCGCTCATGCGCAGGCTCTGTTGGTCATGGGGCGCATCTCGGCACGGCTTGGACGCCTCGACGAGGCTAGAATGTCGTTCAGCCAGGCGATCACCCTGTTCGAGCGTGCCCACGATCGACAGGGATGGAACGACACGTTGGTTCAGCTGGGCCTGCTCGATGTCGGTGACGGTGTAACCGAGCCAGGACTGTCGTTGCTGCAGCAGGCGCGGCAAGACGCGCGCACCCGTCAGGATCGCGGCCAGCAACTTGCGGCGGTCGTGGCGCTGGGAAACGCGCACTGGCTGTTGGATCGGGCTGACGCGGCCCGCCTGTTTTACGACGAGGGCCTTCATCTGGCTGAAGTCGAACGGAATATGACGATCGAAGCGATGCTGCGGCTCCGGCTGGCTCAATTAGATGGTGAGGATGATCGGCTGACCGAAGGCATCGAATTGGGGAAACGTGCGCTTCTTCTCTCTCAAACCTTGCGCGATGCCGCGACTGAGGCGGCCGCGTTGTCTCTGCTGGCCGACCTCTACCGGAAGATGGGACGGAGTGCCGAGGCAGAGGAATCGGAACAGCGAGCCCTGTCGATCTATCGCAGCCGTCAGATCTTCGTACACGGCGCCCGCTAATCATCGCGCCGGCTCAGAGGGAACGCTTGACCGAGCCTCTCTCTGGGCGTAGCATCATTTCATGACGTTCCAGTGACGGTGGCTGCAGTCTCTTCCGCACGCCTCTCTCCGTCATCCTGCGCGCCGGATCTCACCGCAGTCCCTTTCACTCCTACGCCGAATACAAAACCGTAGCGCATCACCGCCGGATGCGGATCCTTTGGAACGAGGGTCCCCATGGGAACTGTCGGCCACCGACCAGCCCTTCCCCTCTTGGCACTGCTCCTGGTGCCTTCTGCCTTCTCTGTGACTGCACCGAATCCCGTGCAGGCCGGTGAAACTCCGACTGTTCTGCCGGCTACCGTTACGCCCACTGAACGTCTCGCTCCGCCGGTCATCTGGCTGGATACGCTTCAATTCAGGCTGACAACGTACTTCACAAAGAAATATCCCGCGTACGATTTTTCACCCTACGCACGGGAACTGGACAGAATCCGTGGGGCGCTCAGCCTGGGTGATCGATGGGGCGCCAAGCGGGAGATGGGGGTGTTTCTCTCAATGCTGGCGAGTCGTGCCTATGGCCTGGGAGGCGATGCGGCCGAAGAGTTGGCCGACTTTTCGCGACAGATGATGCCCGACGAAGAATTCGGCATCGTCTATCCCGGATCGGAAAGATAGCGATAGCGGCAAGGAAGGGTGCCAAAGGTTGTCGTGATGATTCAAACCTAAGAGGAGGATCTGATCATGGCTTCACACAATCCCGTGACCAATCGCATTCTCGGCGAAGTCACGCGCACGCATGGATGCGATCTGGATACGTTGACGAAGCATCTCCCCGACCTGTCCTGGGGCCAGGTCTTTAACGAAGTCGATCGGCTGAGCCGCCGGGGTATGGTGCTGGTGACGTTCGGCGCGGATCATCGCTACATGATCCGACTGCCGGAGCAGAATAAGGAATCGGCGAACCGTCACGTCCAATCCTGATCAGTGAAGGGGGTTAACGAGAGCGGCCACCAGCGAGAGAACAACCCAATTGATCTTGCGCCCGTATTGCGCGAATGGAGGAGGCTGACGGTTCACCCTTCCTTCGACAACACTTGGCAAGGTGTAAATCTGGTTGGCTGGACAACGGCTGGACCGGCCGAGCAATTCATAATTGGTGATGATCTGTTACCGCAAACAGTGACTGATCTCGCTTTTCGCCTGTCCCTTGCCGTACGCTTCTTCCTACCTATGAATCAGCACGAACACCTTCTCAGGCCCGGCACCCTTTGGCCCTCCCTGCTCGAACGAACGGCCCATGCCCGTGAGCGAAAAGCCATCCTCTCTATCCCCACGGAACCGGAGATGATCGAACAGAGCGGAGTAGAGTTCCAAGTGCGAGTCATAACGGCCCTCGCGATGAAAGCGCTCACTATTGCTGCGAAGTCAAACAACGACCCCTTCCTGCCCTACGACCCCGACTTGTTCGTGACGGATGTCTCTCCCACTCATGTCGCCTTGCTGAACAAGTTCAACGTGGTCGATCACCACCTCGTCATCGTCACCCGCTCGTTCGAGCTGCAAGAGGCCCTGCTCACCCGTGAGGATTGTGCGGCGCTGCTGGCTTGCCTCGCCGAGATCGACGGACTGGGCTTCTACAACGCCGGACCGGCAGCCGGGGCCAGTCAGCGTCACAAACATCTGCAGCTGATTCCGTTGTCCGCTTTACCGGAAGCCCGACTGCCGATCGAGCCGCTGTTGCATGCCGTGAAAATTGCCGGCACTACCGGCCTGGTGCCAGGCTTGCCGTTCTTACATGCCTATGCGCCGATGGATCCGACATGGATCGACCAACGGAGTGATGGCGCCTCGTCGTTGCTCGACTGCTACCACTCGCTGCTCCGCTCCGTAGGCCTGTCCATCGAGGCGCCTTCGGTTCCCTATAACCTGCTCGTCACCCGGCGGTGGCTGTTGTTGGTACCCCGGTCGGAAGAGTATTTCGAGGGGATTTCGATCAATGCGCTGGGCTTCGCCGGAGCCTTGCTGGTGAAAGACGCGGCGCAGCTTGCGATGCTGCGGGAACAGGGTCCCATGACCGCCCTTCAACGGGTGGCGCTGCCACGGGAGCCGTGAAGCGGCGTTCGTGATACGTGAAGCGTTAACGCCGGAGGAGAAAGATGATGCGTCCTGTACCGGCTCTCGTTGTCGCATCGGTCGTCGTGGCCGCTCTCCTCTCCGGCTGCATTCCGCGTCACCCCCCACACACGCCTCAGCCGGTGCCGGAAGTCCCCAACCAAGAGGTACGCCCAGCTGATCAGCGGAGCTGATGGCTGGAACTCAAGAGCTGATGGCGAATGGCTAATAGCACGAACAAAGGCAACTCTGTGTTTGTCCTACAGACATGCTATGAGCCATATGCTATAGGCTCTTTTCTTCAGGCGAAAGAGTCGAGTTGATCCAGTGGCTACTGTTTCGCCGGGGCGGCTTCCGATGCCAGGTGGAGCACTTCAGACTCGGCCAGACCTTGGTCTCGGCGCGAATTGCCGGAGCGCAGGAGCTTGTCGCCCAGTCCGACCGCCAGATTGCGGTAGATGATGACCCCGATGTCTGGGCGACGGCGGATGAGGTCCGCCAGGTCGCGCTGGAGTAGTTCGGCCACCTCCACATGGCCCTCAGCCGTAGCTGCGGCGGAATGGGGCCTGGCCGAGAGGAGCGAGACCTCGCCGCAGGTTTCCCCGGTGCGGACGGTCCCGATCGTGACCGGAGGGGTTCCGCAACTGATGGCGACTTGTCCTTGCAGCAGGATGTAGAGACGGTCGGCCGGATCGTGCTCGACGAAGAGGCGTTCGCCGGCCCGCACTTCCCGCACCATGCAGGTTCCGGCGAGCCTAGTCGTCTGTTCCGTGTTCATCCCATGAAACAACGGGATCTCCTTGATCGCCTGTGCCATGCGTGGGGCAATGATGCAGGTGGAAAAGCCGCGCATCACGACGTCGGCAACGGCCTGGACCGGCTCGGTCAGTGCGAGCGGCCCAAGATCTTGCAACTTGTTCAGCCGCACCATCTTCACGATGTCCAACCGTTCCACTTGATAAAACACCATGGCAGGCACGTAGGCGACCGGGAGAAAGTTCAGCTCCAAGAGCGTGCGCTGCATTCGTGGCGCATAGGCGCTGACATCGATCTCGATGTACTCAATCCCCATCTCCTCCCGACACTTCCGCTCCAGCTCGGAGAGAAGAAATCGCACGACGTCGTCGGCCAGGGCGATCAACTCGAATACGCGGACGGTGTGCTCGACTGGATCCATCGTGTAGCCGACAGCCCCGACGATATGGCTACCGGAGCGGGCCAGAAAGTAACTGGTTTGCCGTGCATGGAGTTTGAAGAATCCATAATCCAGCCGCATGGGGCCGAAGATTTCCCGGTTGCGGACCCGCCCTCGCTCAATGCGCAGCAAGGCCGGATAGCCTTCGGCTTGCAGCTGTTCGATGGTGTAGTCTCCGCCGGCTGGATACGGCGCGGAATCTTCGTCGACGATGAAATCCGGCGTGAGCGGCGGGTGGTTCATCACGAGATTAGCCAAGGCGTAGGCCTCGGGAATGATCCGCGGATTGTTGCGGCGCAAGGCCAGCGCATCGCCGAAATACCGGGCCAGCAGGGCAAAGCTCTCGCGGTGATGGAAGAAATGCTTCAGCGGCAGAAAACCGGTGGGGATGAAGCCGTGCGCGAGGCTGATCCGCTGGGCATAGGGATGTACGGTGCGCGCGACGACCAGCCCGACGTGCAAGCGGTTCTGAATGGCTTCGAGCCGCTTGTCCATGAGCAGCTTGCCGACCTGTAACCGGCGGTAGTCTGGATGGACGGCGAGACGGCCGAACTCTCCGACGAGGTCGGAATGGGCCCCGAAGTCGAAAAGCACTGAGGCGGTGCCGATCACCCGTCCCGCATCTGTATCTTCGGCGACGAGAATCAGCGCGTCGTCGGTGAAGACGGAGCGCTTCAACCAGAGTTCGTCGTAGACCTCATGATGGGGATAGTCGGCGCCGTACACGGCGAGAAAGATCTCGCGGATCTGGCCGACATCTTCTTCGCGGGCTTCTCTGATCCGAATCATGACAGCCCTGTACGCTAGGTCAGGAACGGGACGTTTGCTCGCTGAGTCGCTGGCCGGCAATCTTGGCAATGGCCTGGTAGTAGGCCGCGCCGACGGCCAAGGCCTCTTCGTCGAAGTCGAACTTGCTGGAATGCGCGGGAAAACCTTCCTTGCCGGGAACCTGACTTCCGAACCGGACATAAGCTCCCGGAACGCTTTCCATGTAGTAGCTGAAATCCTCCGCGCCCATGTTGGCCGTCTTGAGCGGCAACACGTTGGCCTCCCCCACCGCTGCGATTGCCGCGCGGCGCGCCAGGCTTACCATTTCCGGCGTATTGATCAACGGCGGCGTGCCCTCATTCACGGTGACCTTGGTCTTGGCTCCGTGCAGCTGGCCGATTGATTCGGCAATGCGGCGGATGGAGGAAAGAAGCTGTTGCCGCACTGCGGGATCCTGCGCCCGAACGGTGCCGTCCAGTCTGGCCTGTCCCGCGATGACGTTCGGCGCAGTCCCCGCATGGAACTGACCGACAGACACAACCGACGGGCGGGCCGGATCGACTTCGCGCGAGACGATCGTTTGCAGCGCCATGATCATAAGGCTCCCGACCACGACGGCGTCGATGCTTTCATGGGGGCGGGCTCCGTGCGCGCCCTGTCCGATGATCTCAATCGAGAAATTATCCGATGACGCATTGACGGCGCCCTCGGACACGACGATGGCCCCCGGGTGATAGTGGCGATCGAGGTGGCCGCCGAAGATCATGCCCGCGCCATCCAGCGCCCCGGCCTTGATCATAGCTAGCGCACCGGTGCCTTTTTCCTCTGCCGGCTGAAAAATCAATCGCACGGGAGCCGGCAGGTCTTTCTCCTCGGAGAGGAGCGCCGCCGCGCCCAGCAACATCGTCGTGTGCCCATCGTGGCCGCAGGCATGCATGACGCCGTCATGGACCGACGCGAAATCCAGGCCGGTGTCTTCCTGAATCGGCAGCGCGTCCGTATCGGCACGCAAGACGACGCAAGGGACTCCGGCGCGTCCTGGAATATCGGCGACAACTCCGTGCCCAGCAACCTGAGCCCGATACCTGATGGCCAGACCATCGAGAAATTTGCAGATGACGGCAGCGGTATTCACTTCCTGCCCGCTGAGTTCCGGGTACTCATGGAGCACGCGGCGAAGCTGAACGAGGCGGTGTTTTAGCGGCTCAGGAATCAACGGCATGATTATGACCTTGCAGGATGCTGAAAAAAACCGCCAGCGGCGTTCTCACATCGTTCAGACCCTCAACGCACCCCCAAGGGTACGCCTCGGGCCTTCACTCGCTGCGGCCTTGCTGGACGGCCTTTTTGAGCATCCTGCGGGAGTGTTCTCCTCTTGTCCAAGACGTGTAGGCCATCAAAGGTCTAAGACCTGCTGTGCCGAATTGGTTTCCCACAGCCTACTCGGCAATGAACGTACGACGGCCTGTCGGTATACCTTTCGCCGGGTCCGGCCAGACCGGCGATCTGAAAAGAACAAACCCATGGTAGCACAGAAGAGACGGCACTTTCCGCAGCGGGATCGCGCTCCTCCGCTCGCTCGTCTCCCGTTCCTAAAAGCAGGCTGACCTGGCGGCTCCTGCGCGCATCGAACGAGCACCTTCCGAGCGGGCACGTTCTGCGAGTCGGAGGACGACCAGGCCACCCTCCCCTCACACCCACTCCGGCGCATGCTCTTTCCCCGCTTCTTTTTCTGCGAACCATCGATACAAGGCAGGCAACACCACCAGCGTGAGCGCGGTCGAAGTGAAGAGACCGCCGATCACGACCGTCGCGAGCGGCCGCTGGACTTCGGCCCCGATTCCTTGCGCGAGCGCCAGCGGCAGGAGACCCAGCAGCGTCGTCATCATCGTCATGACGACCGGGCGTAGACGGAGGACGCACCCCTTGACGATCGCCTGGTCCATTTGCATGCCTTCGTTTCGCAACTGATTGATATAGGACACCAGCACAATCCCGTTCCCGACCGCCAAACCGAATAGTTCGATAAAGCCGATGGAAGCCGGCACGCTCAGGTATTGCCCGCTCAACCAGAGAGACACGAAGCCCCCGATCAAGGCAAAGGGGAGATTCATAATGATCAACGTCGCGTAGCGGAGCGAGTGAAAGGCCCAGAAGAGCAGAAAGAAGACGAGCCCCAGCGTGACCGGCACCACAAGTAAAAGCCGCGCGTTCGCCCGCTCCATGTTCTCGAAGACCCCGCCCCACGTGACGTGGTACCCCTCAGGAAGGCGCACCTGGGCCGCGAGTCTCTTGCGCCCTTCATCCACAACGCCGCCGATGTCGCGTCCCACGACGTTGAAACCGATGTAAATGCGGCGATGGACCTGCTCACGGCTGATGCGGGCTGGGCCTTCGCGCATTTCGATCGTGGCGAGTTCGCTCATCGGGATCAGCGCACCGGACGCCGACTTCACCCGAATCTCTCCGATGGTGCCGATGCTGTTGCGCTGCAGTTCCGGGAACCGAAGCGTCAATTGAAACCGCCGTTCGCCTTCGTACACGTAGGTCGCCGCCTTGCCGCCGATGGCGGTGGTGATGATCTCCTGCACGTCTGCCACGTTGATACCGAAGCGAGCGATCTTCTGCCGGTCGATGTCGACCGTCAGATAGGGCTGACCGGCAATCTGCTCGACTTTAATGTCTTTAACGCCCTCGATCTGCTGCATCAAGGCGGCGATCTCCGCCGCCTTGTCGTGCAGGACGTCGAGATCCTCCCCGAAGAGCTTGATCGCACATTCGGTCCTGATGCCGGAGATGAGTTCGTCCACCCGTTCTTGAATCGGCTGGCTCATGAGGACCGAAATGCCCGGGATCTCCGCCAACTTTTTCCGGATGGCATCGGTCAATTGCGCCTGCGTGGATGCCGTCTTCCATGTGCTCCGATCGGTCAGGGTCACGATCGGATCGCTCTCGTTCGGCTCTTCCGGCCCAAAGGCGATGTCCGGCCGCCCGATCCTGCTCACGGCCATCCGCACTTCGGGAAACTCCAGCATCGCCTTATGTGTGCGCTTCTCCATCTCGATGGACTCCGGCAGCGAGACGCTCGGCAGCCGCACAATCTGGGGCGTCAGGGCTCCTTCCTCCAGTAGAGGGATGAACTCTCTCCCCACGAGCGGAACCAGCGCGAGGCTGCAGAGCACGATCGCCGTCGAGCCGGTCAGTACGCGGCTGCGATGCCGGAGCGTCCATTGCAGTACCGGCACATAGCGCTGTTTCATCCAGAACGTGAGGCGCGTTTCCTCCGGATGGTTTCCGCGCAAGAGCAGCGATGCGAGGACCGGCGACAGAGTCAGCGTGACGACGACCGAAACCAGAAGCGCGATGACCAGCGTATAGGCCAGCGGCGCGAACATCTTCCCTTCCATACCCTGGAGCGTCATGAGGGGGAGAAACACGACGCTGATGATCAGAATGCCGAAGAGGATCGGCCTGCCTACTTCTTTCGTCGCGTGAAGGATGACGTCAAGCTTGCTTCTCCCCGCCGCGCTGTTATTCTGCGCGAGATGCCGATAGACGTTTTCCACGACGACCAACGACCCGTCCGCGATTTCACCGATCGCGATGGCGAGCCCGCCGAGCGTCATCAAATTGGCCGAGAGCCCCAGCCGCTGCATCACGATGAATGTGATCAGGGGGGTCACGATGAGCGAGACCGTCACGACGAGGGCGCTACGAACGTGGCCCAGGAAGAAAAAGAAGACGAAGACCACCAGCACGATCCCTTCGATCAGGGCATCCCGCACCGTATCGATCGCCGCCGTGACCAACTCGATGCGGTCATAGAAAGGCAGGAGCTTCGTGCCTGCGGGGAGGATGTGACTCTGCTGCAGATCGTCCACCTTGCTCTTGACCGCTTCGACCACCTGCCGCGCATTGCCTCCGCGAATCATGAGCACGGTGCCGGCTACGACCTCCCGTTCGCCGTTGAGCACCACGGCCCCATGGCGGACGGCGTGGCCGATGCGGACCTCCGCGACATCGCGGACGAACACCGGCGTGCCGCCGGATTCTTTGACGATGATGGATTCGACATCGCTCACGGTCTTGATCAGGCCCAGCCCACGGACGATCGCACGTTCCGCATGGCGCTCCAGCACGTTGCCGCCGGCGTTGGCATTGTTCTTCGCCACCGCCCCGTAAATATCGTGGAGCGTCAGGTCGAATTTACGGAGCTTCGCCGGATCGACCAGGACTTGATACTGCTTCACGAACCCGCCCATGCCGTTCACATCGATCACGCCCGGCACGCTCTTGAGCAGCGGGCGCAGGACCCAGTCCTGCAGCGTGCGCTGATCCGTCAGCTCGGTCTCGACGACCGCGGAATCGGCCGCCGCCGCATGCGGTCCTTCCACATAATATTGATAGACCTCGCCGAGCCCGGTACTCACGGGAGCCATCACAGGATCGAGCCCCTCCGGCAAGCGTTCTTTCGCCGCCATGATCCGTTCGAGGACCAACTGGCGGGCGAAGTAGATGTCGACGTCGTCGTTGAACACGACCGTGATCTGAGAGAGGGCGAATTTGGACAGGGATCGAATCTCCGCCAAGCCCGGCAGGCCGGTCATCTGGAGTTCGAGCGGATAGGTGATGAATCGTTCGACTTCGACCGGCGACAGACCCGGCGCATCGGTCAGCACCTGCACCTGGATGTTCGTCACGTCGGGATAGGCGTCGATCGGAATGGCACGAAACGCGAATACGCCGGCGACGGACAACAGACAGGCCAGGCCCAGAACCAGGATCCGTTGCCGCAGCGAGAATTCCAGCAGAGAAGAGATCATAGCGCCGGCTCGATCTTGTGCCGTTCCATTTCAGACTTGAGGACGAACGATCCCTTGGTCACAACCTGCTCGCCGGCGCTCACCCCCTCCAGCACCGTCACAACCTCTCCCTGCTCGCTTCCCAACTTGACCGTCCGCACTTCGAATTCGTTCGCCTCTTTTTGGACAAAGAGTATTTTCCCAACCGGTCCGTTTTGGACTGCCGCAAGCGGCACAGTCAAAGCATCCGGGATCGGCGCCGCATAGACACGGACGGTGGCGAACATTTCCGGTTTCAGCAGTCGATCGGGATTCGGCACCGTGACCCGCAGACGCATCGTGCGGGTGGCAGCATCGATCACATCGCTGATGTAGGTAATCGTTCCCGGAAAGATGGGATGGGGATAGGCGGATACGATGACATCGACCCTCTGCTCCTTGCGGATATACTGCACGTCCTTCTCCGGCACGTTGCCGACCACCCACACCTCCGACAGGTCTGCCACGGTGAAGAATTTCTGGTTCGTCTCAACGACCTCGCCCCTGGTGATATTGCGCATAATGACCCGACCGTCGAAGGGCGCGCGCAACGGCACGTCGGCCTTAATCGTATGCTCACGGTTCAACCGCTCGATTTCCCGCCTAGGTACGCCGAGCAGCTCGAGGCGATTCTGCGTTTCGCGGGCCTCAGCCCGCGCCGTTTTCATTTCGGCTTCGCGGCGCTGCAGCTCGGCCAGGCTCACGGCCTTGTGTTCATGCAGATCCCTGGCGCGCTCGTGCGCCAATTCTGCTTCATGCAGTCTTGCCACTGCCTTCAAGTAGGCTCCCTCCGCCAAGCCGAGATCCGTACTGTGGAGCATCGCCAGCAAGGTATCTTTTTTCACATCTTGACCGACATCCACATAGACCTTGACCACCCGGCCTCTGATGAGCGTGGTGACCTCGGCCAACTCATTTTCATTGGACTGCACGGTGGCGGGAAACTCCCGAGGCACCAGCACCTGCCCGCGGGCAACCGGCACGACCTCAATGGCCGTCCGCCCGAGTTCTTCGGGCGTGAGACGAAGCACTCCAGGCCTCTCAGCCACAGCGGCCTTATTGGCCTCAGACACCGGGTCGGGCGTTCTCTCGCAGGACATGAACCCGGCTAAGGCTAATGAAACGAGGAACACGCAGTTGACGAGATTGTTCAGCATCTTTCCAGAAGCTCCTGGCCACATGGTTATACAACCCCTTTATATAACCAGCATGAGGTATGCCACGGAAAACTTGTGATTCTGCAGGAGAAGACGGGGGAAGGGCAGACGCCCTAGGAGCCTTTTGCCACGTTGCCGATGAAGGACCGTGGTGAAATGCGACAGCGGGGACAGACGGACAGGACCGGATTGCCGATCGCCTCGTGCGAGGCGATATGGCTCATGAACGATCCCGGACAGGAAACGCGGACATCACGAACGTGACACATGTCGTGAGCAGCGCGCCGGCCAATGCCGCCGCCATGTCCTTCTGCGCATCCCACTCATCTCCTTGGGTTCCGAGATAGGTATTCCCTAGTTCCGGGCTCACAATGCTCGCCACCACCGCTTCCGCCACTTCAAAGAAACCGCTCTGGGCCAGGATACCGCTGACGGATAGATACGAGGACCACAATCCCCGTACCCCGGCCAGGCGTATCAGAAGTTCACGAAGGGGATACAGCAACAGGAGACCGTATGAAAAATGTGCAATGCGATCGAACGGGTTGCGACTCAAGCTGAAGAGGTCTTTGAGCCAAAATCCGAACGGCACCTCGGCATAGGTATAGTGCGCGCCGATGGCGTGGAGCGTCAGGAACAGACCGATGAGACAGTAGGAAGTCACGGAAAACTGGAACCGCTGGTGGGTCAGGACTAAGACGGCGACGAGCGTCAAGGAGAGGAGATTTTCCAGCAACCAATCTCGACGATCGAACGGCGCGATGGCCAACCAGGTCCAGAACAACCCATAGAGCAGTAGCAGTCCCAGCAGCAGGCGTTGGCTTCCCTCTCGCGCCCCGCTCCTGTCCATGACTCCCGCTCTCATGTCAGGCTGATTCGAACGCGACGTCCTGAGGCTGGAGCGCGGCGTGAGGCCTCCGCAGGCTGCGCACGATCATGAGCAGTATCACGCAGAGCAACGCGCCATAGAACGCAGCGGCGATATCTTTCTGGGCATCCCACACATCCCCCTGAGAACCGAGATAGGCCATACCCAGCTCCGGATGCACCGTATCCGCCACCCAGAACTCGACGATTTCCCAGAGGCCGCTCAACCCCAAGACGGTCATGACTGGCAGATAGTAGAGCAGCCAGCCTCGCGCGTGAGCCAGGAGCCGAAATGCCTCCTCCATCGGATAGGCCAGGAGAAAGCCAAAACTAAAGTGCACGACACGATCGAAGTGATTGCGCCCGAAATGCCATGACTGATCCAGCCATGTGCCAAGCGGCACCTGCGCATAGGTGTAATGAACACCAACAGTATGGAGGCTCAGAAAGAGGGTGATCAAGACATACGAGGCCGTCGACAAAGGCATCCACCGGTGCATGGCGACCAGCCCCGCCACCAGCAATGCCGGGAGGATGCTGGCGATAGCCCAGAATTCTGGATCCACCGGACGGTAGGCTGTCCAACCCGACAGCGCGAGATACCAGGCAAGCAGGCCCCATAACAAGAACTTGTTCTGAACCGTCACAGTGCCTCCCGATGTCTTGTGAGATTCAAGCGGTGCAAACGACCCCTTCACTGTACAAGGGAAAGACCTCTCGTTCAAGCAGCGAGCGCCTCGGGTGAATCGTTGCTTGCTCGCTATCCCCCCTCGCCAACATACGGCGGGTGGAAGGGATGGGCACGAAGGTGGACGACATCGCGCAAGGTTAGAATCAATACGCATGGAGGACAGCGTGCGCCGACAGCATCGCATGATGTCGCTCCCGAAGCTGCCCACCCTTCGCCACCCGTCTATTTCCCCGCCTCCCCCAGTCCCCTCATCTCATCCAGCCATCCCAACCGCTGCTTCTCATTCATCCCTTCGATGGAGCCGATGATCGTCGATCGGATCGGCCCGATACCGCAGAACCAGAGCGTGTTGCGTCGGAGGCTCTTGAGGCTGTGGGCAAAGAAAATCCATCGGTAGACGAAGGCCGGCATGCCCATCGTCACCACAATTCTTGCGGACTTGCCGGTGAGCAGCTTCTTCGCCATCCCGCCGGACCTCTGATATTCAAACGCAAAGCCCGGGCGCAACACCTGCTCGAGAAACGCTTTGAGCAACGCGGGCATCGACCCAAGCCAGAGGGGATAGATGATGACGAGATGGTCCGCCCACTTGATCGCGTCCTGAGCTTGCCTGATGGCCTCCGGCGGTGTTCCCTTCTCAAAGTCCTCCTTCGTTCGCAGGAAGGGAAAGTCCAAGGCGGCTACTTCGATGCACTGGACATCATGCCCGCCGTCTTCCGCACCCTTCGCATACTCATCCGCCAGCGCATGACAGAAATGGCGATGCTGCGCGTCGGGATGGCCTTGAATGATCGTGATATGTTTCGCCATGAGAGGGTCTTCCTTCTCCTGCTCTAGCAGACGCAACAGCGATGCCGCGATGCGACGTGTCTCACGATTCAAGCCATAGCGCGCTCAACACGTACCCAACCCCAGGCTCCCCCATCCTGATACTGCAGACAAATACCTCAGACCTCCCGAAGGCCCTGCCGCAAAACGCTACGGTCGTGTCCCTATCAATTGTCTCTGTGATATTCATTCCCTTTCCCAGCCTCTGAGCACAAGACGAACTTTCCACTCTACAGGCGGCACAGCTGATGCATCTCACCTTGCAGAAAGGTTGATGTGTGCCATGCCGACGTCTTTGCTCGAAGTCTGAGACCTCACTTTCGCAGCGGGGCCTAAGACGATCCTCGATCGTCTTGGGCTAGTGGTCCAGCAACAAACGGGATTTTGCGGTGAGTTCGAACCCCGTCGAAACCTCAGAGAGAATGAGGTTGTAAGGAGACGCAATGATCACATCCATAGCCTTCACTGTCTATCCGGTCTCGAACATGGAACGGGCGAGAGCCTTCTATGAACATGTGCTCGGCTTGCATGCGAGCTACCACTACCAAGATGTGTGGGTCGAATATGACCTTGGCGGTTCGACCTTCGCCATCACCACAACGGAGATGGGCCATACTCCGGGAGCAAGAGGAGCGGTGGTGGCGTTTGAGGTGTCAGACCTCGATGCGTTTCTCCACAAGATGAAAGAGCGGGCCGTGGCGTTCGTCACAGAAGCGTTCGACACGCCTGTCTGCCGCATGGCGGTGATCGAGGATCAGGACAACAACCACATCACGATCCACAAGCGGCACACGTGAGCACCCGAAAAGCACCCACAACGAGACATACTCGTCGTATGTCCCGTGAGGCAGCCCTTACCCCTGTCGCGCTTTGCAGCAGTGGAATTCTGAGGTTTGAGGCACTTTGCCCGGAGATCGGGGTCGGACCGCCGCTCTCATCTTCATTCCCGCACCGTAACCCCAAGCACTGCCACCATTCTTTCAATAGGGTCTTGCCACAGCCTGGCGGCATGTCGCTTGCTCCTCCGTGAGTTTAGGGCTGAGCCTTTGAGCTACATACTGAAAAGTGACAACGTCGGTCTGAACCGCGCTCGCGTGCGCAATAACAAAGGAGGAATCCCATGTCCGTCGCGAAAATCATCGAGTTGAGTGTCGAATCGCCGAAGAGTTTCGAAGATGCCATTCAGAACGGGATCACCCTGGCAGCCAAGACCGTCCACGGCATCAAATCCGCGTGGGTGAAGGAGCAACATGTGGTGATCGACAATGGCAAGGTCGCCTTGTATCGCGTGGACCTGAAAGTCACGTTCGTACTGGATTAACGAGTGATGAGGATAGCCGAGCGAGACGGGGGAGGGTTCAGGGTTCGACGTTCGAGGTTTTCGGAACGTCGGACCGCGCGGAGGGGAGCGTTCGCCCTTGCTCTGTTTCTTGCCGCCCTGAGCGTCACCGTTGCGTTCGGCGCGTCGGGCCAGCACACAGAGTCCCCAACTGAAGTGGTCCGTGCGACGACTTCTGAAGTCTTCCGCATCCTCGAAGACGAGAGTCTCAAAGATCCGGCCAAGCGCATCCCGCGCAGGCGTATGCTGGAGGAAGTCATCGCGTCCCACTTCGACTACACGGAAATGTCGAAGCGAGCGCTCGCCGCCAACTGGACTCCACTCACGGCCGTTGAGCGAACCGAGTTCGTCGAACTCTTCAAAAGCTTTCTGTCCGACCGCTATGCCGAAAAGATCGAAGGCTATTCGGGGGAACAAGTACACTATCTCTCCGAACGGATCGAGGGAAACTATGCGGAGGTCCGGACCGAACTGCAGTCGAGCAAAGTCGAAATCCCGATGGATTACCGTCTGCATGTGAAAGACGGAACCTGGCATGCCTACGACATCATCGCGGACGGAGTCAGCCTCGTGAAGAATTACCGCAGCCAGTTCGACAAGATCATCCGCTCAGACTCCTACCTGGAGCTCGTCCGCCGGCTGCGTGAGCGCACCGTCGGCGAGGATAAGAAAAAGAAGACGGCTCTCACAGTAGGACCCCACGGCCTCGCAACCTGACCATTGACCTCTCACGAAATACGGTTATTTTAATATGTGAGCGAAGGCCTCGGTGAGAGGAGCATTCAAGGGAATCGAGGTCGAGCGCAGGGGTGGTGAGCAGGCCCGCCGACGGGTGGGAAGCCTAACGCTCCTCCAAGACCTCCATAATAGACACAGAGCTCTCTGACCCGCCCCCGCTCAGATTTTTACGATCTCCGCCGCTGACGCTTTCTCTAACAAACTTCGCAAACGTGGTGTCGGTTGCTTTAAGCCTACCAGCAGTAACCTGAATATCGCGGGCTAATTCAACCGAGCGTGGTCTGAACCGGCAAAAACCGGTTCGGTTTCTTGTCGCGCTTCCTGCTGTTGACGGCGAGACAGAATCACCTGATCAACCCGGTCACCGCACGTCACACAGTGCCATTCCACTCCTCTGGTCTCAAGCGCAAATTCCGACACCATTAACCCGCCGCAACGATGGCAGCAATCGAGCGCTCGTTGCCTGGCTTGTTTCGTTCTTGTGGCCACTGATCCTTTCATGGTGTTCTCCTTCCTTGCCTATATGAGAGACAGCCGTCGTGAATAGGATTCATCCGTTTCTAGCTTGGCTGATCACGCCTGCCAACACATCCCTGAAGCCCGGTATCCCCTGTTCTTCAAGACAATATGTCACCCGGCATGTCGGCTGTTTAATAGAGATGATTCGGCCTAAGTCAACCGGGGTCGCAATCAGGACGACATCGCACGGAACCCGATCGATCGTGTCCTCCAACTCCCGGACCTGCGTTGCACCGTAGCCCATGGCTGGAAGCAGGTTGCCGATATGGGGGTACTGGGCGAAGATCTGTTGGATCGTCCCGACGGCATAGGGTCTGGGGTCGACTAACTCACTGGCCCCTTGCTGCTTTGCGGCGAGAACACCAGCGCCGAAGCTCATGCCTCCGTGGGTGAGCGTCGGACCATCCTCGATGACGAGCACCCGTTTCCCCTTGATCAGATGGGGACGATCGACGGTGACCGGCATCGCCGTCTCAAGGACCACCGCCTTCGGATTGAGCTGCCGGATGTTCGCCCGCACCTCGTGAACCTGCTCCGGACTGGCCGTATCCATCTTGGTGAGGACCAGGACATCGGCACGGAGGAGGTTGACCTCGCCCGGGAAATAAATCCGCTCATGACCGGCCCGGTGTGGATCGACCAGGACAATCTCCAGGTCTGACACGAAAAATGGAACATCGTTATTGCCGCCGTCCCACAGGAGCACATCGGCTTCTCGTTCTGCCTCCCGCAGGATGCGCTCATAATCCACGCCCGCAAAGACCACGTGCCCTTCCCGAATATGCGGCTCGTATTCCTCCATCTCCTCGATCGTACAGTCGGCAATACGAAGATCTTCGAGACAGGCAAAGCGCTGGACCGCTTGTTTGGCCAAATCCCCGTAGGGCATCGGATGCCGGATGACCGCAACGCGGAGCCCTTCCTCACGCAGCAGTGATGCAATCTTGCGAGTCGCCGGACTCTTGCCTGCTCCGGTCCTGACGGCGCAGACCGACACAACGGGCTTCTTCGCCGGGACCATGGTGCGGCGCCCGCCCAACAAGCTGAAGTCCGCCCCCGCAGCCAATACCCGCGAGGCCTGATGCATGACATCGCCGTGGGAGATATCGCTGTAGGCAAAAATAACCTCATCGACCTTATGGATCGCGATCAGAGACTCAAGTTCCCCCTCGGGATGAATCGGGATGCCCTCAGGATATAAGGAGCCTGCCAGCTCAGGAGGATAGCAACGCCCTGCAATGTTGGGAATCTGCGCCGCGGTGAAGGCGACGACTCGATACTCAGGACGGTCGCGAAACACCACGTTGAAATTATGAAAATCGCGGCCGGCCGCTCCCATAATCAGCACCGTCGTGACAGGCATAACCATATTCTCCCTCAACCAAAACCCTCGTCGAGCCGGAACTCCCCCAGATAACAAAGCAACAGTGGTGCCTCCTTCACGGGAAGGTGCCCTACTTGGTCCCCCACTGCGCGCATCGGACGAGCACCTGCCGTATATATGATCCTTCCAAGCTCGCTCGTGCCCTCTTCAGGGATGGGGGCTGATTGATCTTCCACTGCGCGCGTCCAACGAGGCCCTTCTCAGGGCGCGCGTTGCGCGAGCACAGAAGATCGTCAGCCTCCATTTCCTCTCACTGTAGCCATTTACCGCAACCTGCATCCTCGAAAATGTAGCGCGTTGCCCCTTTCGGATTTTCTTCGTGCCCACCGGCCAGGCGGATGCACCTATCCACTTGATTCCACCAGCAAAACACAGAGTACGGCCCTATTCCCCGACGACCCTTTCCTGGCTCGCCCTATGCAGGTATCAACGGTAGTGCCAAAATATTAGGGCTGCGCTATATGCGCTTACGGAGCATGATCAGCATGCGGGAGAAGAGCGTCATGCGGTCTCAAGAAGGAAAGGAATGTCTATGACAATGCAGTCCGTGAGCACGGTAGGGCATTTCATGCATCAATACTTGGAAGTCGTCCCACCCGAGACCACGATTGTGGAGGCTGCGGAGCGCATGCGGGAGAAAAGCCTTGGCTCCCTGTTGGTCGAGTCGACCGACGCAGAGGGTCGGATGACTCGCGAGTCCGGGATCGTGACTGAGACGGACCTGATTCGAAAGGTGCTCGCCAAAGGAATCGATCCTTCCCTGACGATGGTGGATCAGATCATGACCAGTCCGCTGCTGACGATCGCACCGGATTGCCCCATGCTGGATGCGAGCCATCTGATGGAAACGAACCATGTCCGCTATCTCTGCGTCTCGGACAAAGATGAAATCGTCGGGATCATTTCGATGCGAGATCTCGCGCGCTATTTTGTCGATTCAGAAGGGGGCCCCATTCATGACCTCGACAATGTGTACCGGCCCCTCAGCGTGCTCATGCACCAGACGCTGGAAACCATTGCGAGTGAACGGACGGTGCTGGAGGCGGCGCAGACGATGGCGGAGAAGCGGATCGGCTCGCTTCTCGTGATGGAGGCTGGAGAAATGGTCGGAATCGTGACCGAGACCGATGTGGTGAGGAAAGGGATGGCCTCCCATCTCCCTGCGGGCAGCACCAAGGTCGGGAGCGTGATGAACTATCCCCTGATTCAGATCGACATCAACCGTACCGTTCGCGACGCCAGTCGGCTCATGGCCGAGGAACGGATTCGCCACCTCGCAGTGACAGAGGACAACAAAGTGGTCGGCATTGTGTCTGTGCGGGACCTGGTCAAAATGGTGTCTGTGAGAGACAAACCCCGGTTCCTTCGCCAGCCATAAAGCCACTCGTCTCCCTCACCGCAGTGGAAAGAGACGGGGTCGAGAGCCTCCATGAGCCCATGCCGGCGAGAAAAGATTCCCCGCCCATGTTCGTTCTTTTCACCGACGGACTTCCAAGCGATTGTCGACCTTGTCGACCCCGAAGACATACCAGGCATCGAGCTCGGCCATCTCCTCCTGCGGTGCAGAGGGCGCGCCGCCTTCCAGGGTGACCACCGCCTGCTTCACCGTCACACGGATGCGCTCGGCACTCACGAAACGATCCTTGTCCAAGACGAGGCGCACCGCGTTCGCAATTTCCTCATCGGAATCTTCCTGCAGCGGGACGACCTCCAGACCATTGCCGACATCTCGAATCCCTGGGACCCACCAAGCCAGCACGCTAGCCAGCCGCTTCTGGATGAGGCTGGTGACATGACCCTTCAGGAGAACAACCCCGTCTGTCACGGATAGGTGAATGACCCCCTGCGGCGTCATGGCCGACTCCCTGACGCTGTCCCACGTCCCTGCGCGCTTCACACGAATCGTACAACTCTGCAGGCCCGGCTCCTGAAGCAACGCATCACGCACGGCGTCCAAGATCACTCCATCGCCCATGACGTGGGCGGGAAACGTCACATGCAAGCGCTCCACGATATCTGTGACATTGAAATTCAGAGACATGCCTACAACCACTCCCGCTCAGCCTTTGTCTGCTGTTCGCCCCACAAGGCGTTGAGGGGAAGATCCATGCATGAATGGGCGCCCGGCTTCAGCCCAGACAACGAACGGGCAGCCGCGAGCATCATCTGCGCCGTCAGCA
Organism: Nitrospirota bacterium; assembly: GCA_030645475.1. Taxonomy (NCBI): domain Bacteria; kingdom Pseudomonadati; phylum Nitrospirota; species Nitrospirota bacterium. Next base: position 110,780 of record JAUSMA010000029.1, on the reverse strand, counting down.
GAGAGACCTCGAACCTCGCTTCGAGCAGTACCTGTTGATGCCCGAGAGGCCCCGGCACACCTCGACGTTCGAGCAACACCCCGCGCCCTTCCTGCTCAAGCGCGGCAATATGCTCAACCGGGAATATCAGGGTCTCGTCACCGAGAAAGAGAGGATCGGCGCGGATCGCTGCGCTGACCAAACCGGCATCGACTCCCTGTTCCAACTCCACGTACACATAGCGCTGTCGTCTGCCGTTAGTTGTCCGCTGTTCGGTGCAGAGCGCTTCCCTGACGCCGGCAATCTGGCGGGCCATCGCCGTATGGTGGAGGCTCACGCCGACGCGATGCGACGTCTCGGTGCAGCCCTCCGGAACCAGGAGGGCGAAGAGGGACCGGAACATGGACAGCGCTCCGGGATCCCACCCGGCACCGACAATGGCAGGAACTTTGTGGCGAACCGCGAGCCGGTGGATCTCGTCGCGATGGGCCTGAAACGCCTCTCCGTGAAGCACGGAAGATTCGACGATGGGGATTCCATGTTGCAGACACTCATGCGCCGCATCCAAGACTTGCGGCAGAGGCACGCAGAGGAGCGCAGCCTGCACCGTCTGCACTTGCGCCACATGAGCCACGACTGGAATCTTGCGGAACGCCTCAGGCAATGGGTGCGCCAGACTGTCCTGGCGCCGGACCACCGCCGCCAGGACAAGGTCCTTACTCTCGAGCAAGGCTTTCGCGCAGATCGTTCCCACTCTCCCGAAACCCACCACCGCCAGATTGAATGGTTTCATGCTCGTGCGAACCTTCCACCTTCACGCGGGCAGAGCCCTGCAATCGCAGACCATTGACTGCTTCTTCCACAGGCTCCGAACAGAAAGTCGAGAAGCCACCGGTCCTTGCCGAGAGAGCGGGGGTCCATCGCGCACGCCCATCAGACCATCTCCGGAAACCACGCCACGAGGAGCGTCATGACCCGCTCATGTTCGGCCTGGCATTGGCGCTCGTCGGCCGCCGGCTTGCTCAACGCAACAGCCAGAACCTGGATCGTCTCGCTCACGTCCTGCCAAGCAGCCTCAGCCTGCCCATCCCGCACGGTACGAGAGTGAGCATGGCCTCCTCGCGGTCACGGAACATCACATTCAGCAAGGCCACCCAAACCGTGTGGTACAAGGGAGGCCATTCCCCAAAGGTTTCGAACACCAACGGTCGTGCGGAGTTCAGAAAATGGGAAAAGATTCTGAGATGCCAACCAGCGCCGAGGCGGAAGGGATCATGAGAGACAGGCGCCGCTACGCCATCGCTGACCGGAGATCTCTCGCCCTCGCTGCCTGGCAGCGAGAACAGATAGGCATGTTGTATCCGATTGAACCGGGCGACCGCATGGTCGTCCAACAGCGACGAGGCCCCCTCCCGGTCGGCAGAGCCGTCACGGGCGAAGGTTCCGAACAGGAGGTCGTGATGGCCCGCGAAGTGGGGCGTGAGCAGCAGCCTGTCCTGCTGTCGGCCATCCTGTCCGTTCATCACAGTCTTCCTGGCTCCATCGCTCAGGCTCTTAGGCGTCCCTCGTCCCTGTTACGACATCAGGGTCGACAGGTTCTCTCCCTCGGCACGTTCCCACGCCTCTCTCTCCCCCACACCATGCCCGAGATAGCGCTCACCCGCGAGCACATGCAGCAGGGCTTGAGGCAGTTCCGTATAGAGGGACGTTCGTTTGAGGAGATAACCGCGGGCTCCCGCCTTAAAGGCTAAGGACACGTAGACCGGCTCCCGATGGACCGTCAGCACAATCACCTTACTCTGCGGGGCACAGGTCTGCAGGGCGCGCGTGGCGTCCAGCCCATTCATCGTCGGCATCGAGATATCCAAGATAATAATGTCCGGCTCCAGCCGGATGGCCGCTTCGATAAGCGGCTGCCCGTCCGTCACCATGCCCACCACCTCACCTAATCCATCTTCTAGTAAGCCGCGTAGCGCACTCAATAATTCAGGATGGTCATCGGCGAGCAAGATTCGTGGCTTCGTCATCGCGTGACGTCCTCTTCTCTCACAAGGGAAACTTCTTGTTATGGTAGTCGGCTTGGGGAAGCGGCGAAACTAGGAAAAACCCTGGTACCGCAGAAGAATCGTACTAGAGGGCAACTGCAGCGTGAAACGTAAAGCGAATCTCGTGGGAGGGCGGAGCTGATAGCGTATGGCGTATAGCTGATGGCTCGGGAAAAGCACCGTCTGCCGGGAAGGGGAGTCGATCGTTGGTTTCGGCAGTTCCAAATCTGATTCCTAGCCATTAGCCATACGCCATATGCTCTTCATCAGCACCCCGCTAGAGGCCGGTGATGCCGTGGGTAATCGCGTACTTGGTCAAGTCCGCCGTGGTGTGAAGATCCAGATGCTGCATGATGCGGGACTTATGGAACTCCACCGTTTTCACCGACACACTGAGGATCGTGGCGATCTCCTTCGTGCCATGGCCTTCGGCGACGAGCTGCAAAACTTCGCGCTGACGCGCGGTGAGCGCGCCGGAGACAGGATTGCCTCGCTCGCCGGTGGAGGGCTTGAGAACCGAGTCCAGCACCTCTTTCGTGAGCAGCGGCGTCAGATAATGTTGGCCTTGAAGGACGGACGCGATCGCCAGACCGAGTTCCGAGGCCGCAGACCGTTTGAGGAGATAGCCGGAGGCCCCGGCCTGGAAGGCTTCGGTCGCATAGGTCGGGCTGGCATGCATGGTGAGGAAGATGAGTTTGCAGTCCGGCACCAGGGTGCGGAGTTGCCGGGCCGCTTCGAGCCCGTTTAAGAGCGGCATCGAGATGTCCAGGAGAATCAGATCCGGCCGCAGCTGCTGCGCCGCCTCCACTAACGCCCGCCCGTCCTCCACCGTGCCCACCACGTCGCAGTCAGCCTCCACCAACTTCCGCAAGCCGGCGAGGATCAGCGAATGGTCATCGGCCATGAGGACGCGCGGCCTCTTCATGCGCCCTCCTGAGCACGAGGAATCCAAGCGCAGACTTTCGTGCCATCCGTTGGGAGGGAATGGATTCGGAGAAAGCCGCCCATCAGACGCATACGCTCTTGCATGCTCACTAAGCCGAGTCCTTGCACGCGTACGTCTGTGCGCTCCAGGTCGAACCCCTGACCGTTATCGCGCACCGACAGACCGATCCCTTTAGACGAGCCGCTCAGCTTCACCGTCACCTCGGTCGCCCGGGCATGTTTGAGCACATTTTGCAGACTCTCCTGCATCACGCGAAACAGATTGGTGGCCACCTCCGGCGAGAGCGTCCCAGGGACCTCTCGCGCGGTCAACGTCACGGGCAGCCCCGTCCGCTTCGTGAACTCGGTCACGTGGTCTCGCGCGGCGACCTCCAAACCGACATGTTCGAGCAACGAAGGGTGCAGCCGGTACGCCAGATCGTGCAGGTCATCGGAGAGCTGTCCGACATGGTCCCGCACCGCGGTGAGTTGCTGAACGACCGGCTCGGGAAAGGCATCGGGCGTACGCTCTAAGGTCTCTAGTTCAACGGCCAGCGCCGCCAATCGTTGATTGAAGTCGTCGTGCAGTTCTCGCGCGATCCGTCGGCGCTCCTGTTCCTGGGCTTCGATCAGCTTCCCCGTGAGGGATTCCAGCTCCTCTTGTTTGTGACCAAGCAGGAGAAGCTGGTGCTCCAACTCTAACCCCATCCGTACTCGCGGTGAGATATCCGTATGCGACACCACGACGCCCTTCGACGCTTTCAACGGCGTCACCCGCATCTGGAACCAGCGCTCCTCCTCCGGCGAATGACAGACATATTCCGCGCTGAAACTCAGTTGACTGCCCCCCAACACGGCGACAACCCCCTCGACAATAAGCCGGGAGATCGGTTCTCCAGCGGCGCTCGCTCGCCGGCACACGTCCAGGTAATTCTGCCCGACCTCGTCACCGGCGACCGCGGGATTCGCATTGCAGCGGACAAACGTTTTCCAGGATTCGTTCGTCTGGAGGATGACTCCGTCCCTGTCCAACACGCAGACACGCGCGGAGAGCGAGTCCAGGACCGAACGGGTAAAGGCGTCGCTGGCCTGCAAGGCATCCTCTGCGCGCTTCCGCTCGGTGATATCGCGCAGAATGACGGTGAAGAGCGTCTTGCCGCCGACCCGGACATGAGAGATGGAGGCCTCGAAGGGAAACTCCTCTCCGGTGGCTCGAAGGCCGAACAACGTGCCGACTCGTTCCTTCGCACGCGCGGGTACTGCCACCCGGGCGAAGGCGCTCATATGACCGTGGTGCGCCTGCCTGTACCGTTCCGGGATGAACCGGTCGAGTAGCTGTCCGATGGCATCGGCAGCCGGGCAGCCAAACATGGATTCTGCCGCGCGGTTGAAGACCAATACCCGTTGTTTCTCATCCACGGTGATGATGGCATCCATCGCCGACGAAATGATCCCATCGAGCTGCGCCCGCTGCGCCTCCATCGCCTGCTCGGCCAGCTTGCGATCGCTCACGTCCAGCAGCGCCATCCGCCAATGGGTGATCGGCCCGGACTCCTCGTGAACCGCCAGGCTCTCCAGATGAACCCAGCACGAAAGGCCCTTCTCGTTCCGGAGCAGCACCTCACAGGTCTGCCGCCGGCCGCTCGTCAAGACCTCCTGCCAATGCCGACGGAGCGTGGCCTCATAACCGGCTGCCATCACTCCCGCGAGCGGTTGTCCGATCAGCTCCCTCCGGTCGATGCCGAGCAGGGTCCCGGCCCTCAGATTGGCCTCCTGAATCGTGCCCTGAGTATCCAGCGTCAGGTGGCCGGCCGGGGAAAAATCGTAGAGATCCACATAACGATCGCGCGCCGCTTCGAGTGCCAGCTGAGTCCGGCACAGCTCCTCGTTCTGCATCTCCAACTCGATCTGATGGACTTGCAGCTCCTGCACGAGCTGCTGCACGTCCTTGACCGGCATGGCGGCCACGTCGCGATCGGTCGTCCGGAGGAGTTCCTCCGCCTGTCGGCGAAGCGCCGTGGACTTCGCGGGTCTGTCTGGTTTCTTGGCCATCGCAGCACCCCTGTCTAGGCTGAAGGGGTTCAGGCTGAAGTGTTCGGGATTCAGACCTTCAGCCTAACCCCCTTCAGCCTTCCCCTCGGCCTTCACTTCTTCCATCGCCAACAAAATTCTGCCTGGTAAGACCAGCGCCTGTTCGAGTCGGCGGCCATTGAGCATCAATAACCTACGTCCGATGTGAGGAAACGTCTGGTCCACAATGAAGTCCTGGAAGGAGCGGTTCTTCGGCAGAATCTCCTCCAGCAGATGGCGTAAATCCGGCCTGTTCCAGGCCCCGGCGCAGAGATGGTAGAGGAGCTGCTGCTCGACCTCGCGCGGCTGCACCTGAAAGATCCGGTAGAAGGACTGATTGGCCAAAACCACGCGGAGCTGGTCGTCCAAGACGAGCAGGGGTTCACGCATCGTCTCGACGATGCTGGCGGCCACGCTGCGCGTCGCCTGGACGGCCTGCTCCGCCTCCTTGCTCTTGGTGATGTTGAGAAACGTCAACACCAGTCCGTCGATGCTGTTCTTGCCGGTGCGATAAGGCAGGATCCGCATGGCAAACCAGCTCCCGTCGGTGGTCTGGACGTCCCGCTCCTTGACGACGAGCGTCTGCAGCACGTCCTGCGCATCCTCCAGCAGCCGGTCATCGACCAGCTTCGAGACGATGTCCGACAGGGGGCGTCCGACATCGACGGCGATCAGGCAACTCACCCGCTTCGCCTCCGAGGTGAACCGCTTGATGCGCAACTCGTTGTCCAGAAAGATCGTGGCGATCTCGGTGCTGTTCAAGAGGTTCTGCAGATCGTCGTGCGCCTCTGCGAGCGCATCGAGCTTGCCCTGGAGTTCGGCATTGACCGTCAGGAGTTCTTCATTGAGGGACTGCAGCTCTTCCTTCGCCGTCTCCAATTCCTCGTTGGTGCTTTGCAGCTCTTCGTTCGTGGATTGCAATTCCTCGTTGGTGGACTTCAGCTCTTCATTGGAGGTTTGCAGTTCCTCGATCGTCCGTTGCAACCGCTGCTTGGTGAACTCCAATTCCTGCATCAGTCCAGGCTCCCCTTTCTTCAACGGAGCGGCCGCTCGCGCCGATACGCCCTTGCTCACGGCGGCCTTTCCCGGACGCACCGTATCGAACGTCACGAGGAGCAGGCCCCGGAGGGCCTCCGGCTCGGCAATTTTTTTCACGAGCAGATCGACCAGGATGACCTCGCCGTTGGCGCGCAGGCGGAGTCCGCGGCGCACGACGTCCTCCTCCTGGCCGGCGGCCTGATGGAGCGCGGCCGCCAGATCGTGCCGCAACCCTTCCCGCGCCATCTCGATCAGATGGTGGGTCGGCTGGCCGGGCGCCGGTTCCAGATAGGCCCCGGTATGCCCATGGATGTAGACGACTTCGCCCCGAGCATTTACCACGACGGCCGACGGCGCATACCGCGAGACCAGGAGCTGCTGGATCAACGTGGGGATGGAGGCGGGACGAGTGGGGAGAAGAGCCGCGTCCGCCTCCGCACGGATCTCGGTGGTCCCTTTCATCGATCCATGGGGAAACCGTTCCAGTCGAGGAACCGTGCCGAGCTCCGCCGTCCGCCTGAACAACTTCCATTTCCGGTCAATGACGGTAAAGAGCTGATCGTACTCGCCGACCGTTTCGGAGGTACCGAGAAACAGCACACCGTTCGGCTTCAAGGCATAGTGGAACAGCGGCAGGATGTTGTGCTGGGCCTGAGCATCCAGATAGATCAGGAGATTGCGGCAAGACAGGAGATCCAGCTTCGTAAAGGGGGCATCGGTCAGGAGGTTATGCTGGGCAAACACCACCAGATCCCGAATCTCCTTCTTGACCCGATAGCGGCTGTCTTCCTTGGTAAAGAACCGCTGCAGGCGCGCCGGGGTGAGGTCCTCGGCGATGCCGACCGGATAGAGGCCGGCGCGCGCCGCGTCGATGGCCCGGCTGTCGAGATCGGATGCAAAGATCTGGATGGTGAGGCGGAGCTTCTTCTGCGTCAGCAATTCCCGGAAGAGGATGGCGAGCGAATAGGCCTCCTCTCCGGTGGAACAGCCGGCCACCCACAGCCGCAGGATCGCACCCTCCGGCTTGCCCTCCACGAGCGCGGGCAGCACTTTCTGTTCGAGGACCTCGAAGGCCTGCGGGTCGCGAAAGAAACTGGTGACGCCGATCAGCAGTTCCTGAAACAGGGCATCGAGTTCGTGCGGATTCGCCTGGAGAAACCGGAGATACGACTTCAGATTTTCGATTTGATGCACATTCATCCGTCGTTCGATGCGCCGGTGAATCGTATTCTCTTTATACCGCGCGAAATCGTTCCCGGTCCGGTCGCGCAAGAGGATGAAGATCTTATGCAGCGCCTGCGAGGCCTCACGTGCAGGCAGGAGCGTCGCCGGTGTGGTGCGGCTCCGCGCATAGGCGCGCAACGGCTCAGCCATCTTCTCCACCGGCTGCACCACATCGGCCACCCCGGCATCGATCGCGCTGCGCGGCATGCTCTGATACTTGGCCGACTGCGGATCTTGCGCGATCGTCAGGCCGGACTCGGCCTTGATCGTGCGCAACCCCACGGTGCCGTCGCTGCCGGTCCCGGACAGGACGATGCCGACGGCTCGTTGTTTCTGGTCTTCCGCCAGCGAACGGAAAAAATAATCGATGGGCAGCGGCACGCGTTCTTTCGTCGGGGCATCCATGAAGTGCAGGATGCCGTGCAGGATAGCCAGATTGATGCCACCCGGCGCCATATAGACGCCATTGGCCTCCACCGCCATCCCGTCCTTGGCCTCCAACACCGGCATCGCGGTGCATTTACTGAGCAGGCTCGGGAGAAGACTGACATGGCCCGCATGCTGGTGCGACACCACGACGAAGGCCATCCCGCTGCCGGGGGGCATGTGGTGGAAAAAGGCTTCCATGGCCTCCAAGCCGCCGGCGGAGGCGCCGATCCCGACAATGAGAAAACCGGGCGGTTCTGTGAGCAGAGGTATCGATGGAACGGTCTCAGCCGGAGGACGTCTGCCCTTGACCGGCTGCCGCTTGGCGGCCTTGTGCGTGGCGCCGCGCTCGGCCGTGGCGTTGGTTCGAGAGGTCTTCTTCGCCGCCGCCATAGGATCGACTCCTCGAGAGGATAGACAACGCGGCATCGGAATCAGCGCCCGCAACTGGAGGGCCGATCTGGGGCCAGAGTCTAGGCCCTTTCTCTCGTTCGTACAAGCCGCGCGAATGCGGCCTGACAGGCTCTAGTAATGTCTTCGACGAGGACTAGGGCGCTCCCTAGTTTCCCTATACAGACGCATCCCGTACAAGATGTGCAGGAGTGCGACGTCTATTTCAGGAGGATCCTATGCTTCGGACAGATACGCTTGAATCGGCCATCCGCCAGGTGCTCGCTCAGGTCGGTATCTGCACGCTCGAAGAACTCAACGAGCGGCTCCCCTACTCCTCATGGAACCAGCTATTTGCCACGGTGGACCGGCTCACCAGGGACGGCATCGTCACTCTCCAGCGTCCAGGCTCGTCAGGCTATCTCGTTTCACTGGCACCGCGCCAACCTGTCAAGGCAGACCCCCTGCCGCCATGCTGAATCCGGATCGCATCGTCATGCCATGAACGAAGGAGCCATTGCTGTGCAGGAAAAACGGGGCACGACCGCGCCCGGCATCGTCGTGCGATCTCCTCCCCGTGAAAGCCTGCTACAACCTCTGACCTGACGTACGCACTCGTACCGGGATCTACGATAGGTGCCATCACCACCTCCAGATCTCGTGTTCCACGCCGGCAGACTGTTCAGAAGGGCCGTCCAGCAAGGCCGCAGCAAGCGAGCGACTGAACGCTGAAGTGAGCATCGTTTTTCGCTCACAGTTCATCACTCATCGTTCAGCGTTTCCCGGCTGGCGGTCTTTATCAACAGCCTGCTAGTAACCTATTCGGGAAGAACTGGGGAATGCCCCAGTTCCCCCCACGGCGACGAATTCGTATACCTACATCCTGACATTCGACTTCACCCATCGCTCCGTGACTGGTTCTGTCCGGCTGGTGCATGAAAGGAGGTGGCGCATGTCTCTTGAACAGGGGTTCGATCCGACCATGCGTCCATCACCGTCCGTTCCCATGAGAGACAGGTTCATTGCGCCGACGCTGCTCCCTGTCTGTTGTCTCTGCGGACTCATTCGCGACGATCGGCGATATCCTCCCGGCCTCGATTGCTGGCTCACGCAGCGAACGTATCGTGCAGCCCATGGCATCGATCCGGCCGAGATCGCACAGACGCATACCTACTGCCCTGAATGTTTCACGAAAGTTCAGGAGGCGATGCGGCAATACTTTCGTGAGATCGGAACGCGGCCATGAGCCGGCTAGCCGGTTATCCGAACGTCGGTGCGGCCCGTCAGGCAGCAAGCCTGGCCTCGCGCGCCCAGCCATCGGCACTGCCTGGCCTATCCTGCCTGCGGTGCGGCGGCTTGCTGGTCACCAGCTTCACGGCCTCTCTGGAACGGGACGCCACCGGCACACCGGTCACGCTCCGGCGTTGCGTCAACTGCGGCGACTGCGTGGATCCCTTCATCCTGGCCAACCGGGGGAAGGGTCCCGGGCCGGTAGTTCCGCGAGTAGGGCTCCCGAGAGGGCCTCAGCAGACCGGACGGCCTCGGCATGTTTCGGTGAATGGTTCCGTTGTAGGAAAACAGGCTGAAGGCCGAAGCCTACGCGCCTTCAGCCTGTATACCTGAGTCGCTACTCCTGTCTGTGACAATTAGGGGGGCCGAACATCGTGAGTCTACTAAATACCTCGGACCAGCTCTGGTCGATCATCCTAGCGGGAGGAGAGGGCACGCGGGTGAGTTCACTGATCCATCGCTGGTTGGGCCGGCCCACCCCGAAGCAGTACTGTGCCTTCGTCGGCACACGCTCCATGTTCCAGCATACGTTGGACCGGGCGGCCAAGCTGTCGCCGCCGGAGCGCATCGTGACGGTGGCCGCCCATCGCCATTGCCGCGAGGCGCTGGCGCAACTGGATGGCAGGGGAAATAGCACGATTCTCTTCCAGCCGGCCAATCGCGACACGGCAGCCGGTGTCTTCTTACCCTTGACCTATATCCGCGCCAGAGCCCCGAAGGCCACGGTTGTGCTCTACCCGTCGGATCATTTCGTCTATCCAGAAGCGCGGTTCCTCGACGCGGTCCGGCATGCGGTCCGGATCGCGGAGTCGCAACCTGATCGCCTGGTGATGCTGGGCGTCGCCCCGGATCGGCTGGAACTGGACTATGGTTGGATCCTCCCAGGCCCATCCCTCGCCGGACTGCCGGACGAACCGGTGCGAGCCGTCCGCTGGTTCCTGGAAAAACCGGGCGCTGCGCAGGCCGATGCCGCCTTACGGGCAGGCGCGCTCTGGAACATGCTGGTGTTTGCCGCCAACGTGGACTTGCTCTGGACGTTGGGCTGGCAATGCCTGCCGGACATGATGCCGCTCTTTGAGCGGCTGGGCCAGGCCATCGGAGGGCCGGAAGAGGGGCGCGCCCTCGAGGCGATCTACCGTGACATGCCGGCGAAGAATTTCTCCTCCCACCTGCTGCAACGCATCCCGGAGCGTCTGGCGGTCATCGAACTGACCGGCGTGCTCTGGAGCGACTGGGGCAAGCCGGAACGGATTACCGAAACGCTGCGGCGGATCGATCGGCAACCATCGTTCCCGTTGAGCTGTCTCGATCGGCCATTTGTCCCCTTCCCATTCGTTGCAGCGAATGGTGGGCTGCCCCTGAGTCTGTCATCCGTATAATCCAAGGAGAACAGAGCCATGAAATCCGTCAGCATTCGTTCCACAACACCAAAAAAGAACGCACCGGCTCCCCAGCAGCAGCAGATAGCCAACAAGCCGGCGGCGCAGAAATTTCAGGTGCTGCCGCTGTCGCCCTGCGATGACCTCCCGAGCTCGATCGCAAAACGAGCCTATGAGCTCTACAGTGAACGGGGATACCGGGATGGATCGGCGCTTGAGGATTGGCTCGAAGCGGAGCGGGAAATTCTCAGTCAGGTCCAGTCGGCCTGACAAGGCCCCTCAGGGTGCCATATTTTGTATCTTGCATTGCGGACACCGAAGAATTACGCTAGTCCGCATCTGCTTGTGATCCCTACTTGCCGTCCCGGAGGTGCACCGTGAGCCTCAACAAGTCAGAGCAACCCCCTCAGCCCATCTCAATGAGCCCATCTTGCGCCTGTACACATAGTCGCCTGATCTCTGACAGCGTGACGGAGGAGGAACACAGGGCCGGGAAAGTACGCTGCGTTGAATGTGGGGGCGTCGTGCCAGATCCGCACCTCCAACGGAACACCAAGGGCACATAAGCCCTCCTCCCATCACTGTTGCGACCATCGGACTCCTCTTCTCAAGAAACGGTATCCCGCCTTCCATTGAGGTATTTGGCAACAGCTCCCTGACTTGTCGCTGGCCCAAAACTCCTCACCCTGCCGGATGGGACCGTTCTCTCTTTCACGTTTTCAGCCTGTAACTCCCTCTGCTACCGCATTTCTCCCTCTACTATCCGACGAGACCATTCTGTGGCACCGACAATGCACTGTTATCCTTCCAGGAAGTGATTCCATTCCCCATCAGAAGGAGGTTCCTCATGTCTGACTTAACCCGTTGGGAACCGGTAACGACGCGCTGGAATCCATTCAAGGAATTAGAGGATATGGAAAAACGCCTCTTCGGCTATTTGGGCCGCCCCGCGGTTCGCACCGAGACCGGGAAGGAAGCGATGACCGTCGCCGAATGGTCTCCACGCGTCGACATTACAGAGGACGACAAGGAATATGTCATCAAGGCAGATCTACCAGATGTGAAGAAAGAAGACATCAAACTGACGGTTCAGGACAATGTGATGAGCATCTCCGGCGAACGAAAGTATGAGAAAGAGGAAAAAGGCAAGAAGTACCATCGCGTCGAGCGGTCATACGGAAGCTTTATGCGCAGCTTCACCGTGCCGAATGATGCCGACGGCAGCAAAGTCAGCGCGGAATACAAAGACGGAGTGCTGAACGCGCACCTGCCCAAATCGGAGAAGGCGAAACCGAAATCGATCGAGGTGAAGGTCTCGTAAGGGCGACAGGTACGGCTGCGGGGAATCCCTCTTGCTGGATGCTCAAAATGGCCGTCCAGCAAAGCCGCAGCGAGTGAAGGCCCGAGGCGTACCCGGAGGGTACGTTGAGGGGCTGAACGATGCGAGAACAAAGCTGGTGGACATTTTCAGCATCCAGCCAGAGGAGGTGCGAGATGTTCCGACACCCTCACTACCTTGAAGTTCCGTGGAACATTCATTGGCATCACATGACCACGGGACCTCACCGTCATCTGTGGTGGTTGATTGCGCTACTGGTTCTGTTCGCCATGTTTCTGATCGGCGTGGGCGTGACGAGCGGACTCATCTAATGTCACCAGCAATGGTCCTGCACGGCAGGAAGGACAGGTGTCAGTGATTTTCAAGAACCGTGAAGAGGCGGGCCGCCAGCTCGTGGCTGAATTGTTGCACTATCGTGACGACCCGCATGGTCTCATTCTGGCCCTTCCCCGCGGCGGTGTGGCAGTGGGCTATCAGCTCAGCCTGGCACTCCACCTTCCGCTGGATGTGTTCATCACCCGAAAAATCGGTGCGCCGGGCAATCCAGAATATGCCATTGGGGCGGTGGCCGAGACGGGATCGCACTATCTGAATCAAGAGGCGATCAACTCATTCAGCCTCTCCCGGCACGAGCTGGAGCGATTGATCCATGTCCAGGAGCAGGAGATCGCCAGACGTAAGAACTTGTACCGGCAGGGGCGGCCGCTGCCGCTCCTCACCGGGCGCACGGTGCTCTTGGTCGACGACGGCATCGCCACAGGCTCGACGTTCATGGCTTCGGCGCTCGCGATTCGAAATCTGCAGCCGCGCCGCCTGGTGGGCGTGATTCCGGTCGGTCCCCCGTCGACGATCCGTGAGGTTCGCTCACATGTGGACGAGCTGGTGATACTCATGACGCCGGACCCGTTCGAAGCCGTGGGGAATTTCTTCGTAGACTTCACACAAGTCGAGGATCGCGACGTCGTGGAATACTTAAATCTGGCCGAGGAGGCGATGCTCACACGCATGCCCTCGTCGCCAGCTTCGTAACTCGTCTTATTCGCCAAGGAGGAGAGTCGTCACCATGTCCACACATTCCAAGATTCCGTCTGGGTTGGGAACGCGCAGAGACAAAACCTATCAAGAGGACGAACACGACTCCTATAAACTGCAAGGAAAGCTCAAGGAGCCCACGATCTGTCCGACATGCGGCGCAGTCTTTCACCAGGGTCGCTGGACCTGGGACGCGAAACCGGCCGGCGCACACGAGACGCTCTGCCCGGCTTGTCACCGCATTCACGATAAATATCCCAAGGGCCTCGTCACGATCAAAGGCCCGTTCAAAGATACCCAGCACGATCAGCTGATCGGTGTCGTCAGAAACATGGAAGAGAAGGGAAAAAAGGAACATCCGCTCTCCCGGATCATGGGGATTGAATCACAACCTGAGGGCCTGGTCATTTCGACGACCGATACCCACCTGCCCCGGCGCATCGGCGAGGCGCTGAAACAGGCCTACCACGGGGAACTGGAATTGCATTACGACCAGGATGAACAATTCATACGGGTCACATGGACTCGCTAAGCGCAACCGTTGAGGAGAACTCTATGACCGCCAACCCTCGCAGGATGTCGAAACAGTCCGCCGGTCCCCGTCGCTGGCTCCTTGCCCTGGTCGCTGCACTCAGCCTGGCGACCGGCGCGACAGGTCAGGCGGCGACGTCCATTCCACAGGGCGCGCTCGTCGAAGTGGATGAGGCCACCGTCAAGCAGATCCTGGATGTGTTTCATAAAGCTGAAGCCGCCGTCGCGGCGGGTAATCTGGACGGCGTCATGGCGCTCTACGCCACCCAGTACAACTATCATGGGTTGAAACAGGCGGATGTGCGGAAGATCTGGTCCGACCTATTCGAGGAATACCGCGATATCAGCGAAGTGCATTTCTTTTCGAAGATCGTCAAGGTGGGAGCGGGCTCCAATACCATTCTCGAAGTGACCTGCACGGGGAGCTTGTCGGGCCTCTCGAAGATCAGTGGGCTCCGGGTGCCGATCGACAGCTGGTATGAAGAAGTGCATTACCTGACCTTTGAACATGCCGGATGGCGGATTCGGGGCAATGTGGGCGACTCGCCCAAAGTGCTGCCGTTCGGAACCGCACCCCATCCATTGTTCTAAGCGTCGACAGGAAAGGACCGCTCTATGCGCATCGCCATCGGCATCGACTGGTCGGACCAGTCATTTTCGGCCGTTCAACAGACCCTCCTCTTATTTCGTCCAACAACAATGACCCTGGTGCATGGAGTGGACTTGGGCGTCTACGAATATCCTGCTGTCGCCGGCGCCGCCGCGCTGCAGGGATACGAGGAGTTTCGGCAGGCGATGATGGATGCGGGCCAGGAATTGCTCCAACGGACTGCCGCCTTAATCCCATCCAACGGGATCGCCGTCACGCAGGTGCGCGAAATCGGATCGCCGGCCCGTATCGTGCTCGATCAGGCGGAAAAGGCCGATGCGGAGCTGGTGGTGATGGGCGCTCGCGGGCGCGGTAAACTGGCTGAATTGGTGCTCGGCAGCGTCTCCCATCGGGTCTTGGCCCACGGAACGAGAACGACGCTGATCGTGAAGGGCCCTCCGAAGAGAATCCGCCGTGCCTTAATCGCCCTCGAAGGCCGCCAGGACGCACAGATGATTCGCGACTGGTTGACCGCACATCCATTCCGCGATCCGGTGGAACTCTCGATCCTCACCGTCGTCCCGTCACTGCAGCTTGCCGACCCCTCCAACATGGCACACTTCGAACGCTGGGCGGATATCGCGAATCACTCAGCAGAAGATCTGGTCAAGACGACGGCCGCCGCGCTGATGGGGCCCTCCTCCACGGTGTCCGTCCAGGTATTGAGCGGCGACCCGGCCCAGACGGTCGCCGCTCGTGCGTCAGAATTCGACCTCCTCATTGTGGGGTCGCACAGCCGTCGAGGGGTCGCACGTTTCCTGCTCGGCAGCGTGTCGCACAGCCTCGTCCATCGGGTCGCCTGTCCGGTGCTGGTGGTGAGGTAACTACGCCTAACAGGATGCCACGTGCGAAGAGACTGGTCTATCCGGTCTGTCTTGTCCATCTCGTAAACCTGACCGACCAGATAGACCAATAAACCAGACAGACCTATCCCCGCTCTGCCGCCCAATGCGGAAAGAGGCGACAGTGCCTCGCCACCGCTCTGCCCCGTAATGCCCCAGTGTTATCCAGCCGAGATCTCTCGACATAGACGAGACTGCCGTACCAATGCGGAGTTGCTGCAATTGCTCCACCGACTATTGCCTGGCATTCATGATGCACTTGTTGCAGGTACGCGTGAACTGAAAACAGAGGCTTTCATGACAGTGCCATCAGCGACCACTACCACCATTCTGAATGTCATTGCCCGCTCACCCGGCTGCAACCTGGAAGACATCGTCTTCAATTGTCGAGGGCTGACATGGAATCAGGTCTTTCTCGAAGTTGATCGGTTGAGTCGGGACGGGCAGGTCTGCCTGACACAGCAACGACCAAGCTATTACATCGTGACGCAACCAACCGCACGGAAGGGTCTGTTATGACATTTCGCGATCGGGCTCATGCGGGTGTCTTGTTGGCCAAGGAGCTGGCTATATACCGGGGCGATCCGAATGCCGTCATTCTCGCCCTTCCACGTGGCGGGGTGGTCGTCGGCTACGAACTGAGCGTGGCCTTGCACCTGCCGCTGGAAGTCTTTCTGACGCGCAAGCTCCGCACCGTCAATAACCCGGACTGTGCGGTCGGGGCTGTCAGCGAAACGGGTGCCTTGTATGTGAACCAGGAGACAGCCGACGCCTGTCGACTATCCGGCGAAGACATCCAGGAACTGGTTCTGGGGGAAGAAGGGGAACTTCGGCGGCAGCGGACGCTCTATCGCCAAGGACGACCGCTCTCCGCTCTGGCCAACCGGACAGTCATCCTTGTCGACGACGGTATCGCGACAGGAGCGACGCTCTTCGCCACGATCACGTCCATGGCCGCCCTCTCCCCCCGTCGTGTGATTGTCGCCATGCCTGTCGCGCCAAGCGATAAAAGTTCGCGCATATGTCCGCTGGTCGACCAATGCGTGATCCTCACAACACCGGAGCCGTTCTCGTCTGTCGGAGCCCTCTACGCAGACTTTGAGCCAGTGACTGATGAGCAGGTCTTAGCCCTGCTGGAAGCGGCGCATCGCGAACGCGCCAGATCGCCATCGTTCTCTCGGACGTAACGCGAACGAACCAGGGAGACATCGCAGATGATGAACATTGTGGTTGGTATCGATTGGTCGGACGAAGCCTTTGCGGCAGTGGCGCAGGTGGGCTTGCTCTACCGCCCGGACGAGGTCGTCCTCGTTCATGGCGTCGACCTAGGCATGTTTCACTATCCCATCGTCGCCGAAGCCGCCAACCTGCAAGGGTACGACGAATTCCGTCATGCCTTGATGGAGGCCGGTCGCCAGGCCGTTGAACGCTGCCGCACCTTGCTGCCGGTCGAGACTCCCTCTATCAAGACCTTGTGCGAAGTCCAGCATCCGGCCGCCTTCATTCTCGACAGCGCGACGGCTGCGAAGGCCGACCTCATCGCCGTGGGCACTCACGACCACAGTCGGGTGACGGAATTGTTCGTCGGCAGCATTTCGCACCATATCCTGCTCCATGCCACACTCCCGACCTTGATCGTGAAAGGAAAGGCTCGACCCATCGCTCGTGTCCTCATGGCAGTGGAAGGCCGAGAAGATGCCATCCGTCAGCAAGCCTGGCTGAGGGCGCATCCCTTCAAGAATCCCGTGGCCCTCACGATCCTCTCGGTCGTGCCCTCGCTCGCCATCGTCGAACCTCACGTGATGGTGGGATTTCAAGGCTGGTCCGAGGAACGGAAGCGGCAGGCTCAACAGACCGTGAGCGACACGGCCAAAGCGTTGGCGGGCCCAGAGTTCAACGTCACCACGGATGTCCGCATGGGTGACCCTGTGACGACCATATGTGAAGCGGGAAAAACCCACGACCTCATCGTGGTCAGTTCCCATGGACGGAAGGGACTCGATCGATTTTTGATGGGCAGCGTCTCGCACGGGATCGTGCATCGGGCCGGCTGCTCCGTGCTCGTGGTGCGCTGACCGTCCTCAACGATTCATTGATGAAAGGATGCAGGGCTATGAACATTCGAGTGATACTGAGCGCGTTGGTACTGGTGATAGGATGCAGCACATGGGTCGCAGCCCAAGCGGTGCGTGGGAATCCTCAAGCAGGCCAAGTGGTCTATGAAAAGAATTGCCTGCGCTGTCACGGGGAGAAGTTAGACGGGAACGGACCGGAGGGACAGTATCTGATCATGCGCCCTGCCAACCTTCAGGCTATCGCCTCGCGATCCAAAACCGATTGGGAACTCCTGATTACGATCTCGCACGGGGCCGCCTTTACCCCCATGCACGGGTTCCGGGGAAAGCTCACCGATCAGCAAGTGATGGATGTGCTGGCCTATGTGCGAATGATGGCGCCATTCGACCCGCTCAGCTGACGTCCTGCGTGGCAATGGCGACATGAGCTCGCCCCCGACGCTTCGTCACAGCGCTCCTCTTGACCGTTCAGACCGGAAAGAACAGTCTATTTCGTCATGCCTCAATCCCCACACCGTTCCACAGTTGATTCGCTGAAGCCGTTGTTTCATCCTCGTTCCGTTGCCGTCATCGGTGCGTCGCGCGAGACATCACACATCGGCTACCGGCTGCTTGAATCCTTGCTGGGAAGCCGCTTCGCCGGAACGATCGTCCCGGTCAATCCTCATGCAACCGAGATTGCAGGGCTTCCAGTCTTTCCCTCGCTGAGAGCTATTCCAGGCCCTGTCGATCTTGCCCTCATCGCTGTGCCTCCCAACGCAGTCCTCGCTGTCATCGACGACTGCGCCGCGAAGCAGGTTCCGGCAGCCATCCTCATCACGGCGGGATTTGCTGAAACCGGCACATTAGGGATCTCGCTCGAACAGCAGCTGCAAGAAAAAGTCCGTCTGCACGGGATACGCCTGATCGGGCCAAATTGTTTCGGACTCATGAACCTCGATCCTGCCGTGCGTCTCAACGCGACCTATACGCCAATATTCCCTCCCGCCGGTCGAGTCGCCATCGCCTCGGAAAGCGGCGGCCTCGGGCTCGCCGTGGTGACGGCAGCCAGCCGATTGAATCTCGGACTGTCCAGCTTCGTCAGCGTCGGAAACCATGCGGACGTCACCGTCAACGATCTTCTGGAGTACTGGGAACAGGACCCAGCCACCGACGTGATTCTGCTGTATCTCGAAACCGTCGTCGATCCTCAGAGGTTCAGACAGATCGCCGAGCGAGTAGGAAGAAAGAAACCGATCGTCGTACTGAAAGCGGGCCGGACAGAGGCCGGCCAATCTGCTGCAGGCTCACACACTGCGGCCATGGCCACGAACGACACAGCCGTTGATGCGTTGTTCACACGATGTGGGGTGATCCGGGCGAAAACATTGGAAGAGTTTCTGGCATTGGCTACCGGTCTCTCAGCTCAACGAATCCCTGCCGGTCGCAACGTCGGCATCCTGACGAATTCCGGCGGCCCTGGTGTCCTCTGCGCCGACAGTTGCGCGGCAGAAGGATTAACCGTATCGGAATTGTCCCAGCAAACACAATGCGCACTTGCGTCTTTTCTTCCTCCCACAGCGGCGCTCAGAAATCCTGTCGATGTCATCGGCTTTGCCACAGAAGATCAACATGCGCAGGCCGTTGAAACCATGCTCAAAGCAAACGAGATCGACGCCCTCATCATCATGCACGTATCGGTCAGAGTAAAAGACAATGACCCGGTGGCAGCAGGAATCACCAGGGGAATCAGCATAGCTCGGCTGGCCACAGGACGGAACAAACCGGTCTACATCTGTTGGATGGCAGAAGGAGACTTGGAGCGAGCGTTCACTGTCGAGGGAGAAACCATTCCCACCTACCCGCACCCTGAGATCCCAGCCCGCATCATCAGCCGTGCCGTGGCCTATGAATCCTGGAAACGACAGCCAGCAGGGCAAGCGCCCAGTTATGCGGATGCCGATCTCTCGAAAGCCAAATCGATCTGCGCCAAAGCGTTATCAGAACGCGGATCGGGCTGGCTCACCACAGAAGAAACCCATGCCCTCCTCACAGCGATGAAATTGCCTCTCGTCCAAGGTTCAGTGGCAACCAGCGCAGAAGAGGCAGTGAAGCTGGCAAGCAAGATCGGCTTTCCCGTAGCGCTAAAGCTCGCGTCTCATAAGATCGTTCACAAGACCGAGATCGGCGCGGTGCGTTTGAACCTGGTTGATGAGCAAGCCGTTCTCGCCGCCTTTGAAGCAATCAGGTCCAGACTCGCACAGGATCACAAGTTGGATGCAATGGAAGGAGTGCTGATCCAGCCGATGCTGTCAGGTGGCGTAGAAGTGATGGTCGGCATGACCCGCGATCCGCTCTTCGGTCCCCTCCTCGCCTTCGGCCTGGGCGGCATCCACGTCGAAATTCTCAACGATGTGCAGTTCCGGATCACTCCCCTCACCGACCGCGACGCAGCTCAGATGGTGCGCGAGATTAAAGGCTATCGATTGCTGCAAGAATACCGAGGCCAACCGGCAGCAGATGTGGAGGCGATCGAGGAGGTGCTGTTGCGAATTTCTTGGCTGGTCGAAGAGATTCCAGAAATCAGCGAACTCGACTTGAATCCGGTCTTCGCTCAGCCGAAAGGAAGAGGATGCAAGATTGTCGACGCCAGGATAAGGATTGATTCGAACGCATCTCCAAAGATTTAGGGGGTGAGGGTTCACCCATAGAGAGGAGTCTGCGCGTAAGACGTCACGGCAGCGTCTTCAGCCAGGCCTGGATGTCGGCCATCTGTCGCTTGGTCACCGCGTCCTTCAATGGCGGCATCACATGCCGCCCTTCGGAGACAACTTTCCAGAATGCCTGCTCGTTCGACAGCACGGGATTCCCCGCCAATCGAGGGCCGATCCCTCCTGCCGCTCGTGAGCCATGGCAGACGACGCAACTGGCGTTGTAGAGTCCCTCTCCTCGTTTACTGTCCCCCATGGGATGCCTCGAAGCCATCCCGCTTAAACTATTTTTGTCGGCGCCCTGTGGGCCGCCGTCGCTCGCCCGAGCGAGATGCATGTCCACGTTGATGGAAGCTCCCAGGAACAACACAAAGAGGACACAACAGATCAACAACTTTTGCATGGGCGTAGCTCCATTTCTCCTTCCTTCGTCACGAAAGCACTGAGTCAGTTACGTTTCCTGGAGCCTTCACTCCTGAGGAGCGCGATAGGTCAGCATCGATACTGCACCGTACGATAGCCTGAGCAGGGGAAAGAACCGGGCTCCGGCTGATACCGGAGCCCGGTCGTCACTGAGCGTGCCGCGTTTCACTGATCCCTTCGTAGGATCAGAAGAAGGGATGGGGCAAGAAGGCAGGACGCGACTCTTTGCCTCGCGGAATTTCCCAAAACGTTCCGGCCAGATGCCAGGCCCCGTGATCGAACGTCACATGGTGGACCTCGCCATACCAACTATCGATATTCACGCGTTGACCTGTCTCATCGGAAACTGCCCAGAGACCGCCCGTGCACGTGACATGGGCCAGCGGTATCGGTTTGCCGGGCTCCACCTTGATCTTCGAAAAAATATGGGCTCCTGCAAAATCGCGATGACGGGCGAACAGATCGCTCCACACCGCTCGCACCCCGTCCTTGTTGTACCCGCCATGCTTGTAATCGTCGGCATAGAGCGCCATTAATGCGTCCAGATCCTTACGGTGCACAGCTTCCTCGGCTTTTTTAAACATGGCCAAGATGGCCTGAATCTGTTTTTCATCTCCTTGAAGATCCGCCCCTTGGGACACGTGCGTGCCGCTGACGTCAGAAGCAATGGGGGGAGCGGAGGTTTGACATCCCTGGGAAACAACGGTGACGCCGAGCAATAATACTCCACACGCGAGTCGTGAGTGCCGGATGTACATGGTGTCCTCCCTTTGTGATTGACCGTGATGGGCTCGTGCCAATACCTTTCGCCTTCATCCAGCCTACGGCTTACTGGTCTTCTTCGAGTCCTGCTGCCTGAGTACGGCCAAATAGGCCAAGGTGTCTGTGAGCTCTTGAGTTGTCATGGTGGTGTCGGGAAACATGCCAGTGCCGGGATGGCCTTCGCGGATGGCGTTGAATCGAGCTTTGTCGCTGGCCAATCGGAGCCCCTTCCGATTCCTGAGGTCGGATGGTGGAGGATTGAGTTGCTCGATGAGCGCGGCGGTATCGGCTGCGAGCTCCGGTCGTTGGTCCTTCCTCCCATCGATGCCATGGCAGTAGGAACAGACGCCTTTCCCGTTGAAGACCGCCCGGCCCCGCTCGGCATCAGCTTGAGCCGTCGCCGAACTGTTAGGCGCTTGCCGACCGGCCTGAACGAGGTTTCCGCCGCATAGTACGAGCCCCAGCATGACAAGCCCGATGTAGGATAGTCGCCTCATTGGAATCTCCCTTTGTCCGCTACACCCAGCGCTGTCTCATTTGATGGCAGTTCGCCCGCTCAACTATTTTCCCTGCTCATCGTCCTCAATCTCTCACTGCCCGCCCACATGGGGCTGCCACAGTTTATTATCCGGTCACGATGGGAACGCGACGGGCTACCGGCTGCAGGCTCATGAACTCCTCGCTGCTTCGGCGGCAGCCACATGGCCCTCGCAGGACTCCTCAGCGGTCAAGGACTCGCGCTTCTGCTCCTCCCAGCATCCTCGTCTGGCACCCAGTTGCTTCAGCAAACATTCCGTAATGGCAAGAAGCTCCTGCACGTGACGATCGGATTTCGCACCGAAGTGGGCACGATCGAAGATCGGGATCTGAAGAAGGACCTCGGCCCTGTTTTTCCGCTCAGGCGAGAACACCACGCGATGAGCGGGCGGATCGGGATGTTCACAGGGCTTGAGCAGGTCTAACGATTGGAAGAACACACGGCAGAGACGATGGAGGTCCCCCACCAGCTCATGATGCTCCGGATCGTCGCCGAGCGGCAGGTGGCGAGGATCGTCAAAGGCCGCATAGAGGTTGAGTTGAAACCCGATCTGGACGATGTGCCCCGTCCCATCTTTGACGTAGAAAGGGTCATGATCGAAACAGACCTTTCGATGCAGAATCATCTCATGCAAGGCCTCCTTGCTTGAGAACGCGCCTTCAAGTTTGAGCGGAATAGTCATAGATGTGCCTCTCAGGCCTGCTTCGCTCCAGAACCGGCTTTATAGCGCGCTTCCGGAATTTTGTTCATAGCCTGAAATACCGTTTCACGCTCGTCCATGCTCGTCGCCCTGTCGATCGCCGAATAGAGAACCTCCTCTTCCGTCATGTTGTGCCGTTCAAGCATATCCATAAATGCCTGTTCTTCCTGATCGCTTTCTGGGTTCTGCGCCTGCACCTTGCGATCGATCGCATCCAAACATTCTCCGATCTCGCGGTGTTCCTGTCGCATGACGAAGGTGGGGCCTCCTTCGGTCATGCCTGTTTTTTTCTCCCACAACGGAAACAACACGTCTTCCTCCCAGACCATATGCCGCTGGAGCCCGATCTTGAAATCGACAAATGCCTTTTGAGCTTTGGCGGGATCCATCCGTTTCAGCAGATGAAACGACTTGAACAGCTCATCCAGCCGGTCATGATCTTCATCGAACATGCTGCTGATCGTGCGTTCGGGCATGAGATGCTCCTTCCCTATGAGGTTCTCAGTTTGTATTCCAGATGACAGGCTACACAGGCTTTCAACACATTATTGAGCTGGGGCAAGATCTGCTTCAGGTCTTTTGTGGGAATGATCCGGGCGAGTGTTTCTGCCGCTTCATGATGCGCCATGGCCAAGTCGTGGTAGGCGGGCGGAAAATTCTCGGGCTGCTGATGCGCCATCGCCTGCCGGTGCATAAAAAAACCCAGGTGCGATTCGGTCAGACCTTTCGCCAACTCATAGTCCTCTTCAACCAACGCATTTACGATCACCTGAATGGTTTCCAGGTGCTGCATCATCACCGCGCGATGTTCTTTCCCGGCCGGGAACGACAGTGGAATGGGATGCCTGGTGTCGGAGGTGAGATAGGGATTCGACGGCTGCCCTCCGTGGTGATGTTCGACCTCGGTGCAACCAGCCGATAACAGACTACAAAGCACCCCCAAAGCCGCCCCTCTCAGGAAGGCCTGCTTGCCTCTATATAATGGCAGAGGAGCAATCCAAGACATTTCGAACCTCTTTCAATCACATCAACCAGTTAGCCTCATCAGACCAGATATATAGCCTGGTGTCGTTCTCTCAATCCTGTTCAGAGCATGCTCGCCGCCTCCCGCCGATCTGACTGATGCCCGACCGACTTTATACAATAGTGAGCAATGGGCATGCCGCTGCCATGCAGATCATAAGCAGAGTGATTGTTTTGTAGAGACAACAACTTGGCAAGCAACCGTGAAACGGGAGCAGGGAGAATGGGGTCATTTGCTCCAACAGTCCGAGTAGCACTGGCGCACAATGCGACAATTGGAGGCACAGCCCCGGTCACTTTGTATTCTTGTGCTGTTCCTTCGTAGGAGACGATTGTGGCTGCAATGTAATTGCAGAAGGAGGGCAGGGCTTCTTTCTATGCTGTGCGGGTCGCGATGGCGAGGTCCGGCGCGCGCTGCGGCTCGACGAGATTGAGCAACCGTTCGATGCCAATGGGCTCCTCGGCCTGCATCGGCACGAGGGCAATGTGTGTGGCGTACCTGGTACGCACCGCCTCGATCTGAGCCAGCTCGAACGAAGCCCGCTGCTTCAGCAGGGGCGACGAGGTCGGCGCTGCGGACAGGCTGTTGTTGATCAGCCAGGCCCAGGGTTCGATACCGGCGCGGCGCAGCTCTTCCTGTAAATGGGCGGCTTCCAGCACCGGCGTGGTTTCCGCCAAGGTCACAATCATCACCTTGGTGCGCGCCGGGTCTTGCAGTCGCATCATCGGCGTCGTGTGATGCAGATGTGAATCGATATGGCGGGTCGCGTCGCGGTGATAGGCTCCAGTGGCATCGAGCAGCAGCAGGGTGTGCCCGGTCGGCGCTGTATCCATCACGACAAATTTCTTGCCGGCCTCGCGGATGATGCGTGAGAACGCTTGGAACACCGCGATTTCTTCGGTGCAGGGCGAGCGCAAGTCTTCTTCCAGCATGGCACGGCCTTCGGCATCGAGATCCTGGCCTTTGGTGTCGAGCACATGTTGCCGATAACGGGTGATCTCCGCCTGCGGATCGATACGGCTGACGTCCAGATTGGCCATCGTTCCGGACAACGTGTCGGTCAGGTGGGCGGCAGGATCGGATGTCGTCAAATGCACGGGAAGGCCACGCTGGGCCAGGGCCACTGCCACCGCAGCCGCGAGCGTGGTTTTGCCGACACCTCCCTTGCCCATCATCATGACGAGACCATGGCCGGTTTTGGCGATCTCATCGACCAGCGTCGACAGCCGCGGAAGATCGATGAAGTCGGCGAACGTACCAGCGGTCACAGGCGCGACCTCATCTCGATCCGAGAACAGATTACTCAGCGCCTCGACCCCGACGAGGTTGACTGCCTTAAGCGGCAGGTAATCGATGGGCAAGGAGCGCAACAGGGCAGGCATCGCGGCGAGCGCCTCCTGCTCATGGCGACGGATGGCGGCAGCCAGCGCATCGTGTGCCGCTTCGCGCTCCGGCAAGACTCCGTTGATGACGAGATGTTGCCTGGACAGGCCGATGGCGGCCAGTTCCTGATGCGTGCGCGCGACCTCATCCAACGTGCCTTTCTGTGCGCGAGCCACCAGGATCAGACGGGTACGGCCGGGATCGGACAGCGCCTTGACTGCGTCCGCGTACCGCTGTCGTTGTTTTTCCAGACCCGACAATGGGCCGAGACAAGAGGCGCCTCCCGGATTCGTTTCAATAAAGCCGCTCCATGCGCCAGGTAGTTGCAGCAGACGGATGGTATGGCCGGTCGGTGCGGTGTCGAAGATGATGTGATCATAGCCGGCAATCAACACCGCATCGGTGAGTAACGCGGTGAATTCATCAAAGGCAGCGATTTCGGTGGTACAGGCTCCGGAGAGTTGTTCTTCAATGCTCTTCACCACGGAATCCGGCAGCTGTCCGCGCACCGGGCCGACGATACGTTCGCGGTACTGCTGCGCCGCCAGTTGCGGGTCGATCTCCAGGGCGGAGAGTCCTGGTACGGCATGAATGGCGGTGATGTGGTTGCCGATCGTCTGGCTGAACACCTGGCCGACGTTGGACGCAGGATCGGTACTGACCAGGAGGACCTTCTTGCCCTGCCGAGCCAGATGGATCGCGGTGGCGCAGGACAGCGACGTTTTGCCGACGCCACCTTTGCCGGTAAAAAATAGAAACGTGGGTGGGTTCTCTAGAAACCGCATGCCGCACTCCTGTGACGTGACGGACCCATCAGCATGAGCCACCACAACAGCTGCCTTCTGTCTTGTTCTGGATTGGTGTAGCGGCTACGCCCGCCCAGCGCGTCAGCTCAGCCCGGTTGGGATACCGCCCGGCCAGGGCCACTTCTCCGTCCACCAGAATCAGCGGAAGCGAGGCCTCCCCTGAGCGCTGTAAAAAACCTTTGACCCTGGCGTTGTTGGCGAACTGCAACGGTTGTTGCCCCAGGTTAAAGCGTTCGATCGTCATGCCTTGCTGCTTCGCCCACTCGACATCTGCGGCAAAGTTCACCAATCGCTGATCCACATCGACCCCACAGACACCAGTACTGCAGCACATCGCCGAGTCATACACGTCGATCTTCGTCATGTTGAACCTCCATGAAATCGTGAAACAGGAGTGAATAGAAATAGTTTTATGACAGCGTTGCAATGCGATCTAGTTCGACCGCGAACTGCTCACGATCCTGCCTGAGCCGCTCAAGCGGCAGTTTCAAGAATGCTTCGATGCGGGCGCGCAGGGTGCGATAGGCCCGCTCGAACTGGGCGTCGATTTCGGCCTCGGTCCCCGTCGCTTTGGCCGGATCCTCCACGCCCCAGTGGGCGCGCAACACCGGACCGAGATAGGCGGGACAGGTCTCACCGGCTGCGTTGCCGCACACCGTGATGACGATATCGGGAATGGCAGGCAAGCCGATCCACGACTTGCTGTGCAAACCCTCGGGCGAAATGCCTTCGCGCTGTAGTAAGGCCAGGGATCGCGGATGTACCGTGCCGGTCGGATGACTGCCCGCGCTCATGGCACGCCACTCAGCGCCTGCCAATGCATTAAACGTAGCCTCGGCCAATACAGACCGGCAGGAGTTGCCGGTACAGAGGAACAGGATATTCACGATGTCGTCTCCTTTCGAATGCGCGTCGTCTGCCATGCACGATCACAGGGGGAATGTCCTAGGTCGGTCTCAGTTCAGATTCCAGCGGTTTCCTTGCGCGGATGAATGCGCTCATGAACTTACCATCCATCTGCGGCGCCAGAACCTCCACATTGAGTCCCGCGCCGGCTAAGAAGTCTTTGGCATCCTCGGCGCGATAGATGCGTGTGGGAACGATCTCGATATCGTGGAACCCCGCCTTCACTAATTTGTCCCGGTAGGCGGACTCTTCCAAGGCACCCGCGACACAGCCCATCCACAGTTCGACGCTGTGGCGAATCTCCGCCGGGACGTCGCCACGCACGACCACATCGGAGACGGCAAGCCGACCGCCAGGCTTCAGGACCCGGAACGCCTCGGCCAGCACGCGATCTTTGTCGGACGAGAGATTGATGACACAGTTCGAGATGATCACGTCGACGAGTTGATTCGCCAGTGGAATGTCCTCGATCTCACCCTTGAGGAACTCCACATTTTGCACGCCAGATTTCTGCTGGTTCTCCCGCGCCAAGGCGAGCATCTCGTCCGTCATATCCAGTCCATACACCTTACCGGTCGGTCCAATCCGACGGGCCGACAACAAGACATCGATTCCACCGCCTGACCCCAGATCTAAGACCGTCTCGCCAGGCTTGAGTTCGGCCAGCGCTGTGGGGTTCCCGCACCCTAGCGACGCCAAGACGGCCTCCGCCGGTAACGCCTCTGTGTCCGTCACCTCGTAGAGATTGGAGGTGATGGGGGCGGCTCGTTCCGAAACCGATCCACAGCAGGAACTGCCGCCTCGTTTCGCCTGCAACGCCGCCTGCCCGTACTCGGCCTTCACAAATTCCTTGATCTCTTGGCTATTCATCACGCACTCCTTCTATTGATCAACGAATGTTGATTAATCGGCGCCAAAACTAACGACACCGGGACGAGGAGCCCACCCCTGGGCGCGAGCCCTGTAACGATTGGACCACCGCGTCCAATTCCTCCAGGGCTGCTCTATTCAAAGCATAATACATCCATCGGCCCTCTGGACGATCCGTGATCAGTCCCGCATTCTTGAGCACTTTCAGATGAAAGGACAGACGCGACTGCCCCGTCTTGAGTGCATCGGTGAGGTCGCACACACATCGCTCACCGTCTTTTAGGCGCTCCATGATCTCCAGTCGCGTGTCGTCTGACAAGGCATGAAAAAGACTCAGGCCTGTGTCTCGCCGCTTGATCGTCGTCGTCATGCTTGTCATCATAACAACATTTATTGATGAGTCAAGGGAGAGAAAGCCCGTAAAAACAAAGGGCCATCCCCCGATCAATCAGACGATGGCCTCAAGTGACGGAAGTGTATTCATATCGGAATCTTTGAATGAATCGCCGAGCCCTTTGCAGTTACACATGAGTACTTTGATTTCTATGAGGCACCTCCATGCACGATAATTATCCGTTGACCTGCTTCCAATAATCATCGACCCGCGCTTGAATGTGCCGAATGGCTTCGTCCTGCCTGGTCGGTTCGAACAGATGCCGGAATCGGCCCTGTAATTTCAGATACTCTTCCACCGGCTTCCGCTTGGGAATGTAGGTGTGGGTGACTGTTCCATTGATCGCTTCTTTGAGCGGCCAGAGCCCGCACTCCACTGCCAACCTCGCCACATCGGGTGTATAGGCTGGGTCGAACAACCAACCAGTGGGACAGGCCGCGAAGGCCAGGAAGAGTTTGGGGCCGCGATATTCCTCTGCGCGCGCAAACTTCTCTTCGAGATCGAGCGGAAAACGAGGGGACACCGTTGCCATATAGGGCGGCTTGTGCGCGCGCCAGATTTCAAAGATGTCTTTCTTTTCCTGCGTCGTCCCGGCCGGATGTTGCACCCCACAGGGCGACGTCGACGTGCGAGCTCCATAGGGTGTGGCAGGACTCAGTTGGACGCCCGTATTGCCGTAGGCTTCGTTGTCGTAACAGAAATAGTAGAAATCCAGTTTTCTGGTAATGGCTCCGGATGTCGATGAGAGCGCCATGTCGTAAGTGGACCCGTCCCCGCCCAACACGACGACTTTCAGATCCTCTTCTTTCGGTAACCGGCCTTTGGCGATCAACACATCGAGTGCGTCACGCACGCCTTGTGCGCCGGCCGGCGCAGACCCCATCGTCGTGTAGAGCCAGGAGGCGTCGAGCGGTGTAAAGGGGAAGGCCGCCAAGTTGGTGAAGCAGCCGGCCGCATTCACATAGACGACGTGGCTGCCGAGCACTTTGGACGCGAGCCGCAAGGACTCCAGCCCGCCGCAGCCGGCGCACAACGGCGTCCCCGGAAACACATGCTCCTCGCGGGGGATCTGATGCAGCTCTTTGAACATGTGCGGTTCCCAGGCCATGCCTTCTCTCACTTGCCTGTCTTAAGATCGTGCGCCAGATATTGCAGCTGCTCCATCTCACGATATTCCATTTCGGTATAGAGCAGCACCGGCCCGATCCCTTTGCCGCGGACTCCTGCTTCGGCTGTCTGCTCGAAGATCGCCCGGAACTCGCCCTCCGACAGATTTTTTCCTCCCAGGCCTCCGATGAACGAACAGAGCGCCCGCGGCCGCAGCGCCTCGTGATACAGAGAGGCCGCAATCTCCTGAAAGAGAATGCCGCCCTGCCCGGGGGACAGATTCTGATCCAGGACTGCCACTGCCCGACGCCCTTGCAATGCGTGACGAATCGCGTCAGCCGGCCATGGGCGGATCACGCGCAGCCGCAGCAGACCCACTCGCTTGCCCTCTGCCCTCGCAACATCGACCGCCGCCTTGCCTTTGCTCGCAAAGGCGTTGGTCATGATCAACACATCCTCCGCATCGTCGAGTCGGTACCCCTCGACCAGATCGTAGCGGCGGCCACAGAGCCGTTCGAAATCCACGGCAGCTTCCTCATGTACGAGCAGCGCATTCATCGACGCGAGATGGTTCTGATGCCGGAAGTAGCTGTAGGTGGCGCCACCTAACACGGCTGTCCCCAGTGCGCGTGGCGACGAAGCTTTGAATCCCAAATGGGTCGGTCGATATGCCGGCAGGAAGGCCTGCACCATGCGAGGATCAGGCAAGATCACCGGCTCACGGGTGAATGACAAATAGAACCCGTCGAGGTTGACCATGACCGGGAGACAGACACGCGGATCCTCTGCAATGCGATAGGCCATGAGGATCGAGTCGACGATCTCCTGACAGGTCTCCGCATGAATCTGCAAGAACCCGGAATCGCGCGCCGCCAGCACATCGTTATGATCCGGCTCCAGCGTGATGGGAGAGGCCAAGGCCCGCGAGACATTCACCAGCACCAAGGGTACCCGCCACCCCGCGACGGTGTACAACACTTCAAACGCGTGGAGGAGCCCTTGACTCGACGTCGCCGTGAACACGCGGGCACCGGTTGCAGCAGCGGCTCCCGCCGCAGTCATCATCGAGTGCTCCGAGTCCATGGTGACGAAGCGGGCATTCAAGGCCCCGGTGCCGCACCATTTCGATAAGGTCTCGACAATTTCTGTCTGCGGGGTGATCGGAAATGCCGGCACATAGTCCACATCGGCGAGACGTGCACCCCAGGCTGCCGCGAGATTTCCGGTCATCATCTGGTTTGTCTGGTTCATCTGGTCGGTCTAGTCTGTCTAGTTTTTCTGGTCTATCCGGTTTGTCTGGTTCAACCAGAAAAACCAGTTCAACGTTTCATGCCTCACGCGCCGCTTCCGTCTCTCTCTCGACCGTCAAGGCATCGGTTGGACAGACTTCGACACAATCGAGGCAGCCCTTGCAGTGGGGATAGTAGATCGCCGGCTTACCGTCCGGCTTGATCGCGATTGCCCCCTCCGGACAATTGGCAAAACACAGCCAACATCCGTTGCACAGGTCCGGACGAAGAACTGGCCGAAAGGTGCGCCATCCCGCCACGGACCGGATTGCTGAATTGGGGCCTGCCGTAATGCCAGCGGTTCCTCTGGTCGGTGGTTCGTAGGTCGGCGTTCGAAGCAGCACCGGGACGATCGGCCGCGGCGAGCCTGTTTCAAGGGGAACTGCGGGAACCGCGTCGTAACATTGCAGTGCGGTCGTTTGATTCCGCTCGATGACCGCGGCAGCAAGTCCGAGATCCGCCAACTCCCGCGCAATGGCTTCTCTGATCGATTCCCGCTGCAACCCGACGAGTCGTCCTGCGACGGCACCGAGGAGGGCGCTGATCGCGCCGCGCTTTCCAAACTGCTGCAGGGCGATGTCCGTCAGATCCAGCGTAGTCAAGCGACCCGGTAGAGAAGTCTTGGCTTGAAACTGTTCGGCGATCAGCGGGGAATTGACGAAGACCGCCGTTCGTTCATCGATACCCTCCAACACGCGGGCGGCGGGATCCTGTACGAGCGACGCGTCGGCAACCACGACAAGATCGGGATGGACGATGGCCCCACGCTGCTTGATCGGCAGGGTATCGATACGCGTGAACGCTGCAACCGGCGCACCGCGCCGCTCGGCCCCATAAATCGGTGAGTCCTGCGCCACGAACCCTTCCAGGAACGCAGCCGTTCCCAGGATGCGGCTCGCGGTCTTCGCACCCTGCCCGCCCCGGCCATGAAAGCGAACCGCTCGCATCAGTTATGTCCTCAACGCCGCCTGCTTCTCCCCTGCCTCTGCGCAAGCCATACACATGGCCGCCGCAGGAACGGCTTCCAGTCTGGACTGAGGGATGTCCTTTCCGCACTGTTCGCATCGGCCATATCGCCCGGCCTCCAGCTTGACGAGCGCCCGGTCGATCTCTTCGATCTCAGTCTTCGCTCGTCCATCCAGACGATCGAGCAGGCGCACCATACTCTCTTCCTGCCCCCGCTCCCCCACTTCGCTCTCGACATCGGTCTCAAGCCAGAGCAGCTCGTCTTCCGTTTGTGCAACCTGGTAAAACAGCTCGCGCCGTTGGGTGAGCAGCTTCTTCCGAATATCGTCGACCAGTAGCATCGCAATACCCCTTCCTGCCGAGGCAACGTCAGCTGCAACATTTGTCCATTTTTTCCTTCACGGTCTCTCGTCCTGCCTTGACCGCCGCTTCGACATCCGCCGCTTTCTCTGCGAGGAAATGCTTCCCGCGTTCGATGGTCTCATCAAGGGCGGCACGCGCCTCCTTCGCCTTCTCCAGGACCTCCTCCTCGGCCCTCCTGGCATAGCGCTTCAAATCCCGTCGCGTATCTTCCCCCGACTGCGGAGCAAGAAGAAGGCCGGCCACGACTCCGGCCACCGCTCCCCCAATGAAGGCCAGCGCAACGGCCTGGACTGAACCTTTTGTCTCTTGATTGTCCATAGCGATTCCTCCTTGGATAGATGGGGTTCTGTTTAGATGAAAAGCGAAGGGCGTGCCAGAAAGTCAGCACGAAGGAATCACCGATTACTGTGGTTTGACGGGGGCTTAAGAAATCGCGAGAAAAATGGAGCGAGGCCCCTGGGGCATTCCAGGGCTGAAAAGGGAAAGCCATTGTCGCGAAAGGCAACAGCTCTACTATGCGTGGAAGGCTCGCAGCATCTCTACGAGATCAATGTGGTAGCAACTGACACCTGAGGCTTCACGTCGAATCAGGGACAACATTCACCGCCACGAGGCCCCATGCCACCTCTCGGTCCACCCTGTTCCATACCGCCCATGCCGCCGCCCGGCCCCATCATGGACCCCATGCCGTCACCATGGCCCATCATACCCGGGCCATGTTCGCCGGGAAAACTGCGTTCGTACTGGATGATGCTCCAGATTTCTTCGTCCGTCAGCTGGTCACCAAATCCCACCATGCTGGTCCCGATCGATCCATGCTTGATCACCCAGAAGATTTCGCCCTCCGTCCGGTGGCGCCAGAATCCATGATGTTGGAAGTTGCGAGGCGACGGATCCAACTGGGCCGCCACCGGCCCAGTACCGCTCCCGTCTTTCCCATGACAGTTGAAGCAGGTGCCTTTGCCGTTGTAGAGCGCCTTGCCCTGCGCGACAACCTCCGGGGAACCAGGCAAGGGGCTCGTCAGAGCACGGGCTTCGGCCAGTTTGTCGACCGGTACCCGTGGCTGCATGATCTGTCGCTCCGCAGCCCAGGCAGGGATGGCAAGAGACACCACCGTGACCAAGGCCGTGAATATACCCGTCTTCATCGCATTACTCCTTTGATTATCTGATCGCCGTTCAGCGTTCAGCATCCTGTTAGGGCGTCACCGGGGACATGATGGCTTTCATACCAATTACGTAGGTATAGACGAGCTCGCCGCCCCAATAGCCGGTCAGAGCCAGGATGACAATCCCGATCGCACCAAGACCGAGAGTCAGAGCACGGATTTCTTTGAGCCACCCCCACTGCATGGCGAGCCGCAACCCCAACAGCGCAACGAAGACGACCAGCGTGACCGTACCCAAGCTCTCGTGCAACTCAAGCACCGATTCCGGCGCACCGGCCCGCTCGGCCAGATCCTCCTCCATTCCACCCGTCACCACTGCCAGCCCTGCGCTCAAGACACCGGCTAGCAGGGTATAGAGGCTTGTCTCCCGAAGACCTCCGGTCGGCCAGCGAGAGGCGAGGGCATCAAATGCGACGCTGGCGCACAACAGCGCAATGGGAAAATGGACGACGATCGGATGAATCGGATGCATCAAGTCTTTTTCTTTCCTGTCACAAATCCAATTCCACCATCTTGCGGTGGAATCGGGTAATCACATTGGGGTCCGGTGTCAGACGGATCGGCGCTTCCTCTTTGCCCTTGTACGGGAGCAGATTCAGCACGTGCCGGAGGCTTTCTAATCGTGCCGCCTGCTTGTCGTTAGCTTTGACGATGATCCATGGACTGAACGTTGCATGTGTCTTGCTGAACATTTCTTCTTTGTAGCGGGTATAGGAGTCCCACAGCTCCTGCGCCTTTTCATCGACCGGGCTCAGCTTCCATTGCTTGAGCGGATTCTGTCTGCGCGCCTCGAATCGCTTCGCCTGCTCGTCCTTGGAGATGGAGAACCAGAACTTGATGATGGTCACGCCATCTTCATAGAGCATATGTTCGAATTCCGGAACCTGCTGCAGGAACCGCTGATGTTCCTTCTTGGTGCAGAATCCCATTACCGGTTCGACCACCGCACGGTTGTACCAACTGCGGTCGAAGAACACGATCTCGCCCTTGTTGGGCAACTGGCGAATATAGCGCTGAAAGTACCATTGGCCTCGCTCTTCGTCCGAGGGTTTCGGCAACGCGACTACCCGCATGGCGCGAGGATTCAGATGCTCGGTAAACCGGCGGATCGTGCCACCCTTCCCGGCTGCATCGCGGCCTTCGACCAGGATCGCGATCCGTTCTCCGTTGCTTTGAACCCACCGTTGCAGTCTGACCAATTCAACTTGTAGTTGCCGCAACTCCTGCTCGTACAGCAAAGTCTTGCGGACTTCCTCGATATCAACAGCTTTGTTCTCGAGTAGTTGAAGAAGGCCTTTCCTTGTGTTGACCCGTCTGAGATCGTCGTCGGTCAAGGCATGGCCCGATTCGCCGATGCGTCCGAGCCCCTGTGCGACCGACCTACTGCCTAGCGGGTGGTAGCCGTCCCCTTCTCGCGGCACCATCGTGGGAATGGTCTCTAACCCATTGACATCGAACCGCCCGCCCTTCTCGACGGACTCGTCGATGTCCGCCTCGTCTACTCGATCTTTGCTGCCTTTTGACTTCCCGGTCGATTTACCATCGGCTGACATAGGAGATTCCTTTCTTCGCTGCAAAATCAAAATGCGACGTTGCGGTCACGCTCGGCCACGGCCTTGATATAGTCTGCCATGCCTTTGATCGTTGCGCCAGAAACGAGATCTCCTGTGCCGATCTGCCGTGCCACAGCGCAGGCCCCGCAGACCCAAATGGGAATATTCGCAGCCTGCACAGCAGACAATACATCCTTCAACGGCGTCAGGTTGACTCCCGTCACATGCTCGGCAGTGCCCTTGCGTCCGAGCGTCACGGATTCGTTCCACAGCCAGAGCACGACGTCATGCCCTTGCTCCTTCGCTACTTTTGCTGCCATGAAGGGCAAGGTTGCCATCGTGGGATCATCCGTACCCCGGCTACCTGAAATGATAAACGTCGCCATCGATTGCTCCTCCGTCCTTGGTCGTTCCTCGTTCGTACCTCGCGGGCGTTATTCACACTCCGCGCGATACGAACGACGCTTCACACGTGTTTCCTACTTCGGGCCCTTGAAGTTCGCTTTGAGATAGGCCATCACGTCAGCCACGCCCTGCTGCCCGATGGTCAGCCCCCAGTAGGGCATATTGGCTGACTTGCCCATCGCCGCGCCGCCATGATTGATCATATTGTAGAGATATTCTGTCGGCACCTCGCTGAAGTTGATGTTGGCATGGATCGCCGGCTTCGGTTCGATCGTGGCCGCAGCCGGTCCATCCCCTTTTCCGGCAGCCCCGTGGCACTGCATGCAGTACTCTTTGTAAATCACTTTTCCGCGCCCGGCACTGGCCTTCCCGAACTCCGGAGCCGTCCAGGGCTCATAGTATTTGAAGTCCGGCACGCCTTGTGCTGCCAGGAACCCGATCACCGCGCGCAATTGCGGCTCCGTAGCATCCGCCACAAATTCGCCCGTGTGGATGATGAAATCTTGCGGGTTCTGACCGAAGCGGAACAGCCAGTCCATGTTGTACCGCTGACCGGCTTTCTCCAACGCGATGCTTTGCTGCCCGCCGATGAGTTTTCCGTTTTCCTCGATCGTATGACAGCCGAGACAGGCGTGCGCCTTATAGGCCATGCCGCCGAACGCCACCTCATACTTGGAGACTTTTGACACATCGAACGCCCCGACTTTCACCCGCGGATCTTTGTTGTTCTTGTCGAAATAGTCGGCAATCGCATTCGCCTCGGTCTCGGTGACCACCGGATGCTTCATCGCCCCTTCACTGAGATCCCAGCGATAGCCTTTCACATAGAGCGGCGCTTCTTTCCCTGTGAGCCATCGAATCAGCCATGCGCGGTTATACTTGCTCCCGGCCCAAATAAGATCCGGTGCACGCAGGTTGAATCGCGACTCGGCTTGCCCTTCAAGGCGATGGCATTGGACACAGGCCTGCTGGATCAGTTCCTTCGCGCGGGGCTGGTCGCTCCCGAAGAGCAACCGCGGTGTGGACATCAGTCCCACCAACGCCAACAGCGCACCGCCAATGACAATCCCTTTCCGCAGATTCATGACCGCTCCTTTCATCTGGGGTGAGGTCCTCTCACCGTTACTTCGACAACAACCATGCATGCACATCGGCAATCTCTTGATGACTCAGCACCGAACCCCAGGCCGGCATCGGCCCCCGTCCATGCAGAACCGTCTCCCAAAACAGGTCCTCGTGTTTCAGAATCGGATTCTTTGCCAGCTTCGGGCCCATCCCGCCCGTGGCGCCGGTCCCATGACAGGCCTGGCAATTATGTTCAAAGATGCCGGTGCCCCTGGTGGCGACTCCCGTCACCGGACCTTCGGCCACCGAGTCCTGCGTGAGCGGCTCAGCCTTCCTCACGTCGCTATCGAGCGGCGGCAGGCGATCCGGCGCACCAGGGTGATACCGCGCCGACAGATACCGCACGAGCAGATCCGCCTCGTCGTCGGAGACCTCCGCGCCCCAATGTTTCATTTTCTCGACCGTGGCTTCCCATCGTGCGCGAGGCAACCGCTGCTGGGCAACGAGATCAGGACTGTGGCAGACGGAACAACGCGCGATGATCAATCCCTCTGCACGGGGTGCCAGCGCAACACTCACCATGGCCAAATCGTCCTCCTGCGCCGCTGTTGTCATCGCAAGGACCAGAAGACCACCGAAGAAAAGCAAGCCGATGGCCAGCCCCTTCTCTCGCCTCACGCCTACCGTCTCACGTTTCACACTCATACCGTCACCGTCACCGATACACGATCCCACCCATTCCATAAAAATCCGCTCGGATTCCAGGGAGTCGTGGCCGGCTGCTGCTCCCCACGGGCGTCAGTCGCACGGCAGAGAATCGTGAACGTGCCTGCCGTCTTCGCCTTCCAGACCAACTGCCACTGTCTCCACGCGTAGGGATGATCTTCCCCTACCAGCCTCGCCGACTCCCACGTCTTCCCCTCGTCAAAAGACACCTCGACCTTCACGACCTTCGCCTCCCCACTCCACGCCATGCCTTGAATGGTGACGGGACCGGACTTCACGGTCTCACCCTCTTGCGGCGCGGCGATGAGCGACTTCACCACCATCGCTTCCACGGGGGTCGAGGGAACGTTCGGGGTCGTCCCGGACTCCACAGGCTGCGTCGGCACGCGATAGGCCACCTGCATGTAGTAGCCCTTCGACTCCTCCGCCTGCACCGTGATCTCCGTCAGCCACTTCATGCAGGAGTCCGCCATCCAGCCCGGCGTGATCACTCGTAATGGCGCGCCATGCAAGAGCGGCAAGGGACGCCCGTTCATTTCATAGGCGAGAATCGTATCTGGATGGAGGGCTTTCTCCAGAGGAATACTCCTAGTAAACAAGGGCACCGAGGCCACGACAGGCCGATCCGCTCCTTGGAGCTGCACGTGACGAGCCCCGGCTTGAACCCCGGCCTTCGCCAAGAGATCCCGCAGCCGCACCCCAGTCCATTCTGCGTTCCCGACCGCACCCCGTTCCCATTGGACGCCAGGGACCTTGGGCCGGTGAAATGCCCGACCGTTGCCGCTGCATTGGACCACAGCGGTAATGGTCACGGCGTCCATCTGACGCAGGTCTTTCAGCGTAAATTCCTGCGATCGTTCAACCAGGCCACCGACGCGAAGTCTCCAATTGGCCTCAGAGATGGCCTCAGGCTGTGGTGGGCCGAAATGACTCCGCACGAAGAAGCGATGGTTGGGTGTCAGGAACGGTTTGAATTCGTGCACCGGCGTTTCGGCATCGAAGGGCCTGGTCACCCGGACCGTCAACGGCCCCGACTCGTTCCGGGTCAACTCTTCCCCGGCTGCCTGCGCAACGGAAACATGCTGATTGACGATTGCCGCAACTCCGAGCCCTTGCAGCAGCCGTTCGAGTAATACACGCCGCGAGATGGTCATGGGGTGATCGTTCCTCCTGTTGGATTGTTCCCGACATGGCTGTGAGGATTCAGCGTAATCGCCACGTTCGGCACAACCGTCAGCGACTGATGGACGGTGCAGCCATGCGCGACTTTCAACAAACGTTCTTTGAGCTCCGGCGGCAGGCGATGAGGAAGATGGATCGCCAGGGCGATGGCGCCGACTCGATGCGGGCCTTCGGCCATCGTCCACTCGGCATCGACCCTCAGTCCGTCCCGAGGGATATCGTGGCGCGCGCAAAACTGCCCGACAAAATACCCGACGCAACTGGCCACCGAGCCAACAAACAGTTCGACCGGACTCATCCCGGCATCCTGCCCTCCGTCGTCTGCCGGTTGATCCGTGACAATGCGATGTGTGCCGCTCGTGATGTCGTAGCGCGTCCCGCCATGGTATGCGGCTGTGAGTTTCATGTCGCCCTCTCCTACGTCGTTCGTATCTCGTCTCTCGTCGTTCGCGAGAGACGCTTTACATCTCATACGCTAATACGGCGAATCGGCAGGCTTACCACCCTTCGGCCAATCATGCACTTTGTCGGGAAAATCCGGCCGCGGTTGCGCGTTGATAAACGCGGCGACGTCGTAGGCATCGTCGTCCGACAGGGTCCACCCCTGCGTACGCGGCATGTTCGATTTGATGAAGGCGGCGGCAACGCTCACCCGTGCCATACCTGCGGCAATGTTGTAAGACTTCGGTCCCCAAACCGGCGGCCCCGACATCGTTCCCAGGCCATCGGAGCCGTGACAGAAGGCACATTTGTTCGCAAATATCTTCTTCCCGTTGGCTGGATCGAGTGCCCGCCGTGAGTCAATATGCTGGAGACCCCTCCAGGGAATGGTCGCCCCTTGCGGTACTCCCTCAGAAAGCCAGGTTATATAGGCCACGATGGCCTGCATCTTGGAACTGTCCGGCGGAAGGGCTCGCCCATTGAGGCTTCGTTCAAAGCATTCGTTGACGCGATCGGCGAGCGTATTCACCTTCGCGTTGCGGGGGCGGTAGAGGGGATAGACTGACGTAAGGCCGACAAATGACGCTGCATTTGGGTTGAGTCCGCCATCGAGGTGACAGTTGGTGCAATTGAGACGGTTGCCAACATAAGGCCGGCCATATTCCTGCGTATGGACAATAATCTCATACCCAAGCCTGATCTGTTCACCGAGTTGGCTGCCTGGAATGGTCTCCGGAGAGGGCGGAGCGAACTCGATTGCGGCACTCTCGGTTCGGTCTGCCCCGTGAAACTCCTCGGTCTGAACCCGAGCCGTCTCGCCGGCACAGCTCACGAGCATGGTCATCCCGAGAACCATCGACAACAGCCACATCATAATATCTCTCCCCTGTGCCAAGACCGTGCCACTAGCGCCGACAATGTGCCTGCTGCTTTTACCATTAAATCAATCGATTAGACATCAGAACCAATTTCTACTGGAGCGAAAAGCCACAGGGCCGACTCCAGACTTGTTGCCGGACGCCACAGGGGCTAGGCACGTGGCAAGGGGGACGAGACAAGAGAAAAACATTCCTCCTGGCCCCCTAACCTCTGGCCCTGCGCCTCTCACCCAAACATTTAGGATGGGGTTCGCTTAAGGCTCAGCATGTAGCTCGCCAGATCGTTGAGTTGCTTCTCATCTAGCGGAAACTTCGGCATGAACGACCCAGGCGATACCGATTGAGGATCTCGAAAATGTTTCAGATGCCATTCACGGTCAGGCCTCGTGTCGCCGATGTAGGACAGGTCAGGCCCCACGGCCCCGCCTTCACCGTGAATGCGATGACAGCCGATGCAGCCGAATTGCTGATAGAGCGCCTGCCCCCTGGCGAGAGCCGGATCTACGCGCGGCACGGCATAGAGATTCTTGATCGAGAGGCCCAGTAACGAAAAGACCACGAGAAGAAACAGCAGCCCAGAGACCAGTGCGGCAGGCCGCTTGATCGGATTGCGCACCGGATTCCTGTCGATGAAGGGCCAAAAGAACAGGCCGAGGATCACGACCATCGGCAAGACCCAGGTCGCGAGCGGCTCCAACGGTCCATGCACGTATTTCAGTAATTCGTAATAGAAGAGAAAATACCATTCCGGCACCGGCACGAAACTGGTGTCGGAAGGATTCGCCTTGTCGGTCAAGGGAAAGGGCACCAGCAGCGCAAGGCTCGCCAGAATGGCAAACACCGCCAGCATGACGACGGCGTCCATATAGACCTGCCTCGGATAGAACGTCTCGCGGCCGAGCGATGCCCGCTCATCGGTCCAGGGCCCGGCCGGGCCCACGCGTCGCAGAATGAAGAGATGCGCGGCGATCATGGTGACCAGGATCGCCGGCAGAAACAACACATGGACGGCAAAGAACCGGGACAACGTGAGCGCCCCCAACAGCTCCCCGCCCCGCATCACCTTCATCAAGAACTCTCCGACCAGCGGAACGGTGCCCACCATATTGAGCCCGATCTGCGTTGCCCAATAGGCCGTCTGATCCCACGGCAACAGATAGCCGGTAAAGGCAAACGCCATCACGATAAGAAAGAGCACGACGCCGACCATCCACATCACTTCGCGAGGCGACTTGTATGCCCCATACAAAAACGTCTGGAGCATATGCAGCCCGATCGCGACCACCATCCCTGAGGCCCCCCAATGATGGAGCCCGCGCACGAATGCGCCGAATGCGACCTGTTCTTCAATGAACTGAATACTGTCATAGGCGTGATCGGGCGTCGGCGCATAATAGATGGCGAGAAACATGCCGGTGATGGCTTGGAGCAGGAAGAGAAAAAGCGTCGCCGAGCCAAACACATAGATCCAGCTGGCGCCACCGGGAATCGGCTCGTCGAGCAGGGTCCGTTCGACCGACGTGAGGTTCAAGCGACGGTCAAACCATTCGTAGATTCGCATCAGAATGCTCCGGGCTAGAGGCAAGCGGCTAGGGGCGAGTGGTAGGATTTCCCGAACCCCTCTCGCCGCTCACCAATTTCACAGTTCCACCGACTTCGACAATCCCGACTTGAACTCTTTGTACATGACGAGCACCCGTCCTAATTCGATTTTTGTCGGCAAGCGGTCCAGCGCACGAGGAGCAGGGCCGGCCAACACCGCTCCGGTCACATCATAAACGCTTCCATGACAGGGGCATTTGAACTGCCGGTCCGTCGTATCCCAGTGATAGCCGCACCCCAGATGCGTGCAAAGAGGCGCGAACACGGTGACGGCTCCGTCCGGCTGTTTCACCGCCCAGACGGCCTTCTGGGTCTTGGCCTCTAGGTATCCGTCTCTGACGATCGTCACATACTCAAGCTGTGACGGTTCTCCTTCCGGCAAACTATCGACCCGACCGACCTCGACCCACGATTGGACTCTGCGCTTCAGAGCTGGTGAAATCACATACCCGGCCAAGGGAATTGCCAGCCCGAGCCCGACCAAGCCTGCCGCTACCTTCGTCACCCAGCCAAAAAACGTCCGCCTCGAACCGACAGGCGTATAGTCCCCTCCCTCTTCAAGGCCCCCCTGTTGCTCACTCACAAGATTCCTCCGTTGATCTTCCAGAGATTGTGGCCGATGAGAATCACCGCGACCACCCATGCGACCACGACAAAGGCTCTGGTTAAGAGCGTGGGGGAGAGGGCGCGACTCACCTGTCTCCCGGCCAGCATTCCGATAATTGCACCGGCGATCAAGAACGAGAGGATGCGCGCATCCAACGGAGCCAGACGAGCATATGCGGCGACTCCCGTCAGGGCAATCAGCGTAATGATGAACAGCGAAGTCCCCACCGCCACCCGCATCGGAAATCCAAGTAGCAGCGTCAGGGCCGGCACAATCACAAACCCTCCTCCGACCCCAAAGAATCCAGTCAACAAGCCGACCACCAATCCGATCCCGCTCACTTTCATCCAGCAGGTCCGCGGAAACAGGTCCGCGCAGATGCTCCGTTCCTCAGGATCCTCCCGCAAGGTCGTGCGCCACCACATCTGTCCGGCCGCCACGATCATCAGCAGGCCGAAGAGCAGGAGCGTGATTTCCTCCCGGACAAGCCGGTGACCGGCGACTCCCACCCACCCGCCGATCATCCCAGTGCCGCTCAACAGTAACGCCGCCTTCACCTTGACGAGGCCCGACTGGAAAGACTCGATGGCGCCGATGCAGGCCGCAGCGGCGACGAGCGCGAGCGAGAGACTCACGGCTTCCTGTACGCTCGTCCCGAGCACATAGACCAGGAGGGGAATTGCGATCAGCGACCCGCCGCTTCCCGTGACGCCCAGCGAAAGACCGACCAGACTTCCCACCACGACAACAAGGATCGATGGATCGCCGCCCGTCATGTGTCTCTTCTTGTGAGGCTCATGAAACCCCCGGATACAAAATCTTCTCGCCCCTGACCGCATAATGGACCGAACCAGCGGCAAGCGATACGAACGCTGAGGCCACGAGAGCCCTCCCCACAAGTGCCCGCTCCATGGCCTGCTCCTTGGTCGTCCGATTCTCCGACCGGACGGCTGCCCCTACTGAGAGCAGCGCGCGAAGATCGCGTCGCAATGGTTTTCGGCCCCCAACCATGCAGGCACCGACTCGTATCGCACATCGGTCACGCGGCCGTCCTTGAGCGTGACCGTCGCTCGACAACGATGGGGTATATCCCGTGGACCGCTCGACTTCGCGCCGGGAACCGAGAGTTCGACAAGTTCAGCTTCCTCCTGGTACAGCATCGCGGTCAGACCATCCGAGATGGTCTCTCTTCTCGGCGCACCGGCGCAGGCCAGAAGCTCCTGCTTCGTCTTCCCCTTCAAGACATCCGCCATCTTCACGGCGTCAGAACGATCCGACGGACCACCGGCACAGGCCGTGAGCAACAACCCCGTCAGCGCCAGCAGCCCCATCTTCGTGAGCCGGAAAAACCTAACAGAGAAGGGGAGCGTTATCGTATTCATGCCGGTTTATCCAACTTCTCGATGCCCAACGCTTTCAGGATCACTTTTTCATAGTAGGGCTCGCTGATCCCGCGTTTCATCTTATGGAGGAAATATTTCTCCAGCCCGATCTTGGCCAGATGAACCCACTTCCCCTTCTTCGCCCAGGTCACATTTCTCGGCGCCATCTGCGGCAAGGCCACGAACGCGACGCCCGTGTCCCCCATGTCGGCCAGGCAGATGGCATTCCATGTCGCGGTATCGCGCTTGGGATCGTTCTCGATATCGGCCTTGATGTTGTGGACCGCCGCGGAGACCATCGACTCGATCATGTAGCCGGTCTTGGGTGCGCCGGTCGGGATGGGGGTCACTTCGACCGGTGGAATCGCCACGCAGACACCGACCGAGTAAATATTCTTGTACTTAGGATTGGCCTGATAGGCATCGATGTTCACGAACCCTTTGGGGTTACACAAGCCAGGCGTACCGGCCACCGCATCCACCCCGGCGAACGGCGGGATGAACATGGAGTAGCGGAACGGAATTTCCTGTCCATCTTCCAGCAGCACCTTGCCAGGCTGGACTTCTTTGATCGAACTATTTGGAATCGGCTTGATGGAATGTTCGGCGAACTCGTCCTCCATGAGGCGGCGCGAAGCCCCCACTCCGGCCAATCCCATATGTCCGATGTACGGTTCCGGCGTCACGAAATAGATCGGCACTTTCTTCCGGAGCTTCTTTTTCCGAAGGTCGGTGTCGAGGATGAACGCCATCTCATAGGCCGGTCCGAAACAGGACGCGCCCTGAGCCGCCCCGACGACGATGGGACCGGGATTCTTGAGGAAAGCCTGATACGAGCCCCAGGCCTGCTCGGCATGGTCCACATTGCAGATGGATTGGGTATAGCCGCTGGGTCCCAGTCCCGGGACCGCGCCGAAATTCAGCTTGGGACCCGTCGCGATGATCAGATAGTCATAGGGCACCTCGCCTTTGGCGGTGACGACGCGATTCTGTTCCGGCTCGATCCGGTCCGCCGTGGCATGAACGAACTCAATCCCTTTCTTGGCCAAGACAGGCGCGATCTGAAAACTGATGTCTTTCCTGGTACGCCATCCGACCGCGACCCAGGGATTCGACGGCACGAAATGAAAGGACTCGACATTGGAGATGACCGTGACCTTGTGTTTCTTCGCGAGAAACGCCCGTGCCTCATAAGCCGCAGGCAGTCCACCGATCGATGCGCCGATGATCACCACTCGTGCCATGGTTCACCTCGTTACACGTTAGGCATAAATCGTTGTTCGCAAGACTCGCTTTTCAAAGTTTTTCCCGTTTCACGGTTCACTTTTTACGGTTCACGTTCTCCGTCGGACAGGTATTGATTCCCAATAGGGTCCAGGCCGGGCAGAAACCGATGGCGCCCGTGATCAACATGACTGTCCCCACCACCAGCGCGATACCAGTTCCTACCGGGGGCAACCCGGCAAAGCCGCCGATCCCGAGCAACGCAATCCCCAAAACAATCCGAATCGGTCGTTCCACTCCCCCTACATTGCATGTCATGACTGCACCTCCTTGGTTGGGCTGAAGCGATCAGCCTTCAGCTGGTAGCCATCAGCGTTCAGATTAAAAGACTGTCGGCTGATCGCGATCTTGATGGGTATGAGTCATTGTTCGGGAAATGGATTCAGCCTTTTTGGGCTTTGCTTTCGACCATTTTTTCGGTTGAACCTTCATGCTGATAGCTGAATGCTGACGGCTGACCGCTACTTATCCACTCCGAATCGATACATGTCATGGCACGTCGTGCAGCGGGCCGTCATGCTGGAGAGGCGCTGGAGAATCTGTTGTGGAGTCTCTTTCTGGACGACCGCATCCGCAAGAGCATCCATGTCCCGATGAATCGACATACCCATTTGCTTGAACGGAAGCGGCAATTTCTCCATGAGCGCCGGATTCACGTCCGCCGCCATGCCCATTCCTGCCGAGCGGGCAGCCTGTTCAATCTGCGTTCGATCCGCCGCCTGATCCTGACCGGCCAAGCCAGTCACGACACCATGGACCGCCTTCAGGAGCATCCGCATCTCGCCCAGGATCAAGTCACGCTCTGCCGGGGCTAAGACGATTTGCGTCCGCCCATCCGTGCCAGGCACCGTCCATCCCCGCACAAAGAACCATCCACCAGCCACCATCGTCACGACCCACAGCCCCAACATGATCCGGCAG
Source organism: Nitrospirota bacterium (assembly GCA_030645475.1). Lineage (NCBI taxonomy): Bacteria > Pseudomonadati > Nitrospirota > Nitrospirota bacterium. Next base: position 66,111 of record JAUSMA010000029.1, on the reverse strand, counting down.
AGGGTCGATCTCATCGGAGCCCGCTTCCCATGCCGCCGGCTGCTTCGGGAGCGAGCGTCCGCACATAGGCGAGCACATCCCAAATCTCATCGTCCGTGAGTGCTTCTCTCCAGGCCCCCATTGCAGTATTTTTCTTGCCGTCATGCACACTCTTGAACAACCTCGCATCCAGCTTTCCTTGAACCGCGGGGGACGTCAGATCGGCAACCGGAGGCGTAAACTTCATTGGCCCATCGCCCTTCCCGTCGATCCCATGACAACGGAGACAAATCGTCGAAAAAATAACTCTACCGCTGAGCACATCACGCTCCGGCTGAGAGACGTTCAATTCTTTCAGGCTCGCGCCCCCGGCGAGCGCCAAGAGCACGGCTCCAACCAGTACAATTTTCATTTCATTGCCTCCTTGCCTTCCTACCCGTTGAATATCATTGCGAGCGAGATGCCAGGCAAGCGTGGCCAAGTGTGCTGAGTAAACATGCAAACAAACAATGAGTTAAGAGAGAAGAAGGAAAGATGGCGAGGGCTGAGCGCCGCAAGTGTCGAGAAAGACCCCGTTGGGAATCTGATCACTGTCGCAAGATGCTACAGCCAGGAGAACGTCAAACGTCAGCGGTCATTCGTCGTAACGACTCAGGTAGATAGGCCGAAGGCTTTTAGTCTTCCGCCTGAACACCTGAGTAGATACCATTCGTCAATCGGCTCATCTTTCGACAGTCGTGAGCTGGGACTGGCTCCGCTTCAGAGCGGTGCCTGTCCCCCTTCTTGTTCCACCCCCTTCTTGCTCCAGGCAACCGCGTGCAGACCGTAGGTCGGGCGTCTCAATAAATCCATACTCGTGCCTAACCCTATCCCTTACAAAATCCTCTAAACATAGATACTCATAGTCTGTAGACGTATCGTCATCATCTATTGATATTGCAACCATGAACCGAGACCTCAAACGCTTCGGAATGCGAGTTCGAGAGCTTCGGCAAGCGTCAGGCCTATCCCAGGAAGCATTGGCAGAACGCTCTGGGCTTCACCGAACGTATGTTGGCGGCATCGAACGAGGCGAACGAAACGTTGGAGTTCTGAACATTCTCAAGCTCTCCTTGGCTTTACGGATACACCCCAGTGATTTTTTCGCGGATCATTGAGGCTTAATCGGAATCGAAAAATGCGATCCTGTAACACAAGATATCTTCGCCACGAGAATTCACTCGATGTATGCGGACTATCCGTAGACATGATCGGGAAGGCAGTCACCTACGTTTATGAGATTCTTGATTCCATCGATGAGAAACTCATAGAGGCTGGAGGCGAACGCTTATCCGAGCTGGTCGAACTAGCAAATCTTTCAGCAATCATCGGAAACCTTTATCGCGGTGGAATTGTTAGAGCTTCTGAAGGTCGTTTTGCTGCGAACGCGCCTCATACATACCCTGACTTGCTCGGCCAAGGTGCAGGATGCAAAAACATTGAGATCAAAGTGGCGCTAGAAAATAACAAGCCAAAAGGCCACCTTATTAAGCCAGGCCCCCACCTAACGCTTAGATACGTGTTAGGTGATGCTGAAGGAAACCACCATAGAGGAAAGAGCAACAGGGGAAAAGTACCTTGGATTTGGGAAGTTCGCGTTGGCTCTCTGAAGAAGTCTCACTTTAACTTCAGTAACACAGAAGGCGATAGCGGGAAGACCGCGGTAATCAATGCCGAAGGCATGAACGCTCTTGGAATTGTGTACTGCGACCTTGATCGCTGTCCACTTTCTCCAAAAGGTGGTACATATAAAAAAACTACTTCGCTTTTCTCACGGCCTACCTAAAAGGCAGATTCAACCTGAGGCTGCCAAGCATCTCGGGATTTCTTAGGTCGACCATTTTTCACATTTTCCTCGCTACTAATAATAGCTTCAGCAATTCGTTGCCCCAAAATGGGCGGGACGGCATTCCCAATCTGCTTTACGACTTGTGCTGTTGTGCCGTGAAACTGATAACTGTCTGGGAAGCTCTGAATGCGGGCACCCTCGCGAGGCGTAAGAGCACGATCCTGATATGGATGGATGCAGCGGTTTGATGCAGGATGCACGAAATTAACCGTTAAAGTTGTGCTTGGCCTATCAGGATTGAGTCGGCTGTAGCATGAACTGAAACCGCTTTTGACCATACCCTGCGGCAGAGCAGAAATGTTGCTTCCTGCGTGACGTATTATTTCGAGCATCTTTGCTGAGTGATTGGTTGCCCTGTGCAAAGTAAGGAGGTTTGATCCGGCTCTCAGTTTTCGCTGATACTCAGTCCGAGTCGGCCCAATATACCCTGAGGCCTCCCCACCAGCAGGTATTGGCGGCAGATCATCGATGGCCTCCATCAGAGTGACCGCGGGCGGGAGGTCGGGACAGAAGAGAGGGCCCTCAGTTCGAATAACTTCTGGCCGCGATCCAGCCATGCTTTTATGTTCAGCGCGGTGAGAAGGATTTGGCCATAAAAATGGCACCCCTCTTCGATTTCCAACAATTACAACACGCTCGCGATGTTGTGCGACACCATACAAAGCCGCGTTAACCACACGCCATTCAACTGAGTAGCCCGCGCTACGGAAGCCTTCAAGGACGGCGCGAAGCCGTGAGCCGTTTTCATGGGTTAGTATTCCAACAACGTTCTCAAAAACGAACCACTCTGGACGCAAGTGATTGATGACCAATACATAATGCTCGACTAATGAATTCCGAGGATCGCCCTCTGTCAGATTTCGGAAGGGGCGAATCGATGAGAATCCTTGGCAGGGCGGTCCACCCACAACAACGTCAACATGCCCTGTTAGCTTGTGTATCTCGTGAAGAGAATATGCACGCAAATCTCCGGCAATACCAGTTGCATAGTGATGGTTGGCCATAAATGTCTTGATACGGTCAGGGAGCAGATCTATTCCACATGTGGTGATGAACCCTTCTGACCGTTCAAATCCATATGAAAGACCACCGGCCCCACAAAAAACATCCAAGACTCGTCTAATCCCACTGGGAGGAACCGACTTACGACGAGTAACTTCACCTTTGCCAGCCTCAGCAGTTGTGTATCCCTCACCTGGGGTAGCAAATTCAGCGTGGATCTCCTGTGCACTGAGAAGCTTATACGGGCTGATCTTAAGAACCTTTCCCAATCTTTTTGCTGACTCAGAATCCGGCAACTCGAGCCCACGTTCCCATTTTCTGAGTTGCGTCTCTCGGACGCAGGCACGCAGTGCGACCTCGCGCTGTGGAAGTCCGAGCTCCAACCTTCGTGATCGCATGTCGAAAATATTTTCACGCATGGAAGTTATGTCAACCAATTAATAGGCCTTGGTGAATGCATGATACTCAAAGTCTTCGCTGTGTCAAGGTGCCAGATTTTGATTTGGAAATTACTTCCAAATTGCGAAGAGTACAGTGAGTCTGTCTTGTAAAGAATGCAACCAGCCGACGGCGAAGTCGGTTAGGGTCGTGTGTCTGGCACTCCCAGATCACATAAACCGCATACCCGCTTTTTCGCAGAGTATTTGTGACTCGACGATCCCGAGCCTTGTTTCCTTTGATTTTCGCCAACCAAGAAGTACGATTTCTTTGTGGCACCGTGGCGTATCGACAGTATGCATGGCCATGCCAGAAACATCCATGCACAAAAACAGCCCAGCGATGCTTTTTGCTGCAGAAGTCAGGGCTTCCATCAAGAGACCTAAGCGAGTTGGAAAACCGCACCCCAAGTGTTCGAATCACAGCCTGAACTCTTTGTTCAGGGCCAGTCGCTATTTGCCGTACCCGCTTCATGCGGGCTGAAGTTGTCGGATCGGTCGGCCACCTGTTCCTCATGGTGGCGTGAATGGCTCCAGACACCTTTCTCCTTTCCGACTTGAAAAGTCCTTGTGCTTCTCTTTCGGCAAGAGAGAAACTAGTTATTCTATTTTTCGCGCTTGCAATGAATTCATCGGCGACAGGTCCGTTCAACCTTACTGCAATGTCGCGAGCGTACTGGCAATCAGCGCCTATACCTCTTCTTCTCAGTCTGGCCTAGCAGAATCCCCACTACCCACGTCCGCTCCATTACGACTTATGTCTCAATAATAGCCTGGCCGATCTTCGAATGCACACGTCGAACGAGGCTACAGATGATCACTCCAAACTCGCTCGTCATTTCTCAGGGGATGGGGGCTGATTGATCTTCCATTGCGCGCGTCCAACGAGGGTAGTCCGCGACCGCGCGTTGCGCGAGCACAGAAGATCATCAGCCTCTATCCCCTCATCCATCCATTCCGGGAAGGGAACGGGAGAGCCGCTCGAATTCTCGCTGTGCTTATGGGGCTACAGGCGGGGTTGCCCGCTCTTGTGTTCGACAAGTTATCTGGCAGGAAACGGCGCCAGTATTTTGCTGCGGTGCAGGCGGGACTAGATCGCAATTACGATCCCATGACCACACTATTTACCGCGGTGATCGAGAGGACTTTACAGGTGCACGAGAAGAGGTGAGACGTTCCGAGGTGTTTGGGTTAGAGCGCAAATCGGCGGGAGTGAGCTTCACTCCCTCGATATCCGTAGAGGTAGACACGGTCATCTGAAACATCGCACGGCGCTTGGCAGGATCAAGGAGGTAGGGATTGGTCTTGGTCAGTGAGCGTTTCAACATACAATCAGTATAGCATGGTCAGTGTAAGATTCGCGGGTTGCCTCACTCCAGCAGGCTGCGGAAAAACCATTTCGGCTCAGCAGAACGTCGATGGTCGACATCTGTGAGACAACAGGAGAACCTTCCCGGTAGGATGCTCAAAACGTTCGTCCAGCAAGGCCGCAGCCGATGAAAGCACCGGAGGCGTAGCCTCTGGGCTACGTTGAGGATGCTTTCGAGGTGAGAACGAAGCTGGCGGGCGTTTTCAGCATCCGCCATTTCCCGCATCCTGCTATCGGATCGTCGCTTCCAAGCTGACGTTGGCCTTCATCGAGTTGGAAATCAGGCAGTTCGCTTCGGCTTTCTCGATCAGCTCCTTCGCCTTGGCCGCATCGGCATTCGCCGGGAGCGTGATGGTCGGCTTCAACGTGATGGTCGTGAACTGAAACTTCCCCTCGACCAATTCCAGCTTTCCTTCAGCCTGACTCTCGTAGGAGGTAAAGACCAGACCGGCTCGCTCCGCCACCGACAGGAACGTCGTCATCAAACAGATATTGGCGGAGGCGACGAATAGATCCTCCGGCGACCAGATGCCGTCGTGCCCTTTGAACTCCGGCGGCGTCGCAACTTGAATATCCGGTTTACCGGCGCAGGAGATGACTCCCTTGCGCTGCTCCGTCCATTTCACTGCCGTGTGATACAGATAGACTTTCGGCTTCACATCCATGATTCCTCCCAGTTCCTGCTATCAGCTATAGGCCATCAGCTCTTCGTTACGGTTTGATGTACGCCCACCCCTGCTCCTGCAATTCCATCAGGCGCACCACGGCCGGCATGGTGCGATCCACCTGATCGATCAAATCGGCCCTCGTAAGCCCTTGAGCCTTCATCGTGTTTGAACAGGCAGTATACGAGACCCCATAGGAGGTCTTCAGCCTCGCCAGCTCTTCGGCCAGCTTCGTATCCTGTTTCGTGAACAACGACAGTCCAGCTCCATGGGCGACGAGTTCCACCATCACTCGTTCGGCGCCCAATGCCTCATAGAGATTCTTGATGTTGTTGAGCGCTCCCTTCTGCACCTTCTCCTCTCCGCTATTCAGGTGCATGACCACGCGATGGATCTTGCTGCCGGCCTCTGGTCCCTCTGCGCTCTGCACCGGTTCCACACGGCAGACAAGACCGGCCAACAGCATCAAGCCGACGAAACCGACAACAGTGGCATATCGAGACATAACCATCCCTCCTTAAACCTCAGTTCACTCCCGACGACTCGGTAGCCGCCTGCTTCTGACCTGCCTCTTCTGTCGGCCCCTGAGGGCGGGACCATTTCATCAGACTGACATAGAGAACCGGGATCACGACCAATGTCAGCAGGGTCGAGGCGCCGACTCCGAAGAGCAGCGAGACCGCAAGTCCCTGAAAGATCGGATCGAGAATGATGACGAAGGCCCCGACCATCAGCGCCGCCGCGGTCAAGAGAATCGGGCGCGTGCGGATGGCTCCGGCCCGGATCACCGCTTCCTGCAACGGCCAGCCCTCCCGTCGTTGCAACTCGATGAAGTCCACCAATAAAATTGAATTGCGCACGATGATACCCGCCAGGGCGATGAACCCGATCATCGACGTGGCGGTAAAATATGAGCCGGTCATCCAATGTCCCGGCACGATGCCGATCAACGTCAGGGGAATGGGCGCCATGATGATGAACGGCGTGAGAAACGACTGGAACTCGCCGACGATCAAGAGATAGATCAGCAACATGGCGATGGCAAACGCAATCCCCATGTCCCGGAAGGTCTCGTAGGTGATCTGCCATTCCCCGTCCCACTTCACCGCCACACGGCTCTCGGACCAGGGTGCCTTTGCGTAGTGCTGTTCGATCTCATAACCTTCCGGCGGGCGATAGGATTTCAGCCGGTCACCGATCCCGAGCACCCCGTACACAGGACTCTCCGCTTTCTCCGCACCGGGCCCTCCGACGTCGCCGACGACATAGACCACCGGCTTCTGGTTCTTGTGGTAAATGGCCTTCTCTTCGATCGTCTGTTCCAACCGCAAGAGTTCCGACAACTGCACCATTTCACCGGTCGGCCGCCGCACGGCAATTTCGCCGAAATGCTCCAATCCGGTCCGCTCCGCCTGCGGCAGCCGCATGACGATCTGAACCGGACTTTTCTCTTTGGGAATATGCACCAGGCCGATCTTGTCCCCGCCAAGCGCCATACGCAACGTCCTCACGATATCGTCGGACGGAACCCCCGCCAGCGCCGCCTTCGCATGATCGACGGTAAAGACATATTTGATCTGATCGTGCTCCATGAAATCGTCCACATCCACCACCCCGGGGGTCGCCTCGAACATGGCTCGAAGTTCCTTAGCCACAGCCCGTTGCCGATCGTAGTCCGGTCCATAGACTTCCGCCACCAGCACCGATTGCACGGGAGGCCCCGGTGGCACTTCCACTACCTTCACGTTCGCGCCAAACTGACGGCCGATCTCCTGCACGGCCGGCCGCACCAGCCGGGCGATCTCATGGCTCTGCGCCGACCGCTGATCCTTGGGCAACAGATTCATCTGAATATCGGCTTGATGGCTCCCCTCCCGGAGAAAGTAATGCCGGACCAGGCCGTTAAAATTGAACGGCGAGGCCGTCCCGACATAGGCCTGATAATCGCGGACTTCTGGAATCGTGCGCACATATTGGGTCACGGCCTTCGTGACTCGCGCCGTTTCTTCCAACGTGGTCCCTTCCGGCATGTCGACAACAACCTGCAATTCGCTCTTGTTATCGAAGGGCAGCATTTTGACCGTCACGCTCCTCGTATAGAACAGCGCCACCGATGCGACGAGCAGCAAGCCGACCAAGGCCAGAAACCCATAGGCTAGCCATGGGTGGCGGAGCAGCGGCGTGAGGACTCGCTGATAGAACCGGTATGTCCAGCCGTCTGTCACATCGTCTTGCTCCACGCCCTTCATCACCACACCTGCGCGATAGCAGGTCTGACAAAACCAGGGAATGACGATGAAGGCGACCAGCAACGAAAAGAACATGGCGATCGACGCGTTCACCGGTATCGGCCTCATATAGGGGCCCATCAGGCCTGAGATAAAGGCCATGGGCAGGAGGGCCGCGATCACGGTGAAGGTGGCCAGGATCGTGGGATTCCCCACTTCGTCCACGGCATAAATGGAGGCTTCGCGATGGGGAAGACGACGCATAGTCAGATGCCGATAGGTGTTCTCCACCACGACGATGGCGTCATCGACCAGGATGCCGATCGAAAAGATCAGGGCGAAGAGTGTGACCCGGTTGATCGTGTAGCCGATCAGCATGGAGGTAAAGAGCGTGAGGGAGAGCGTCACGGGAATGGCCAGCGAGACGACCATCGCCGGCCGCACGCCCAGGGTCAGCCCGAGAAACAGCACCACCGCCGCCACCGCGATCAGCAGATGCCACAGCAATTCGTTCGCCTTGTCATCGGCCGTCTCCCCGTAATCGCGCGTGACCGTGACGCGCACGTCTGACGGGATGATCGTGCCTTTCAACTCATCGACGGTACGGAGCACCTCGCGGGTGACGGTGACGGCGTTCATGCCCCGCTGCTTGGCGACTGCCACGGTCACGGCAGGGGACTCGTGAAGCGTATCTCGTGAAGCGTCGCTCGTGCGGCCCGTTTCACGATCCCCACCGGCGCCCAGGCCGAACCAGACGTATCGCGTGACGTCGGAAGGACCATCGATCACGTCTGCGACCTGACGGAGATAGATCGGCCTGCCATCGCGAACGCCGACCACCAGCGCTTCGAGATCTTCGCGCGAACGAATAAAGCGGCCGGTTTCCAGCACATACTCTTGGTTTTGACTTTGGAAACGGCCGGCAGGCAGCGCCAGATTCTCGCCCCTGATTACTCCGGCCATGTCGAGCGGCGTCACCCCATAGGCACGCATGCGGGCCGGGTCGATCTGAATACGCAGTTCACGCGGGCGTCCGCCGACAAAGAATCCTCCGGCCGTCCCAGGCACCTTCTTCACGTGTTCGAGCACATGCTCCGCCAGTTGCTGGAGCTGAGCATCGCCGTAGCGGTTGCTGGAGAGGGTTACTGTGACAATCGGCACATCGTTGATGTCCCGCGGCTTCACGAGGAAGGTCCCGGCGCCCGGCGGAAACAGATCCTGGTTGGACATGAGCTTGTCGTAGAGGTCGACGAGACTCTGCTCCATCGGTTCACCGACGTAGAACCGCACAATGATCAGAACACCGCTGGGCCGGGAGATCGAATAGACATATTCGACTCCGCGAATCTCGGAGATCTTGCGCTCGAAGGGTTTGGTGAGTTGTTCTTCGACGACCTTTGCTGACGCGCCGGGAAATGACAGGAAGACGTCGGCCATCGGCACGACGATTTGCGGTTCTTCCTCTCGCGGTGTGACGACAACGGCGAACACCCCGAGCAACAGCGCCCCTAATAAGATCAGAGGCGTGAGCTTGCTCCCGATGAACAGACCGGCGAGACGTCCTGAGAGACCGACGTGGGTGGACATGATGACTCGTGATGCGTGAACGATGACGAGGGAAGCGGCCTTCCTGTCGCCCTATCTCTGCTCACTGCGAGCGGGGAAGCCTGTTACCGCGTCACGGCTTCGATCCGAGCCCCCTCAATGCCAGTACTGGCGTCCGCAAGCAGCCGTTCTCCGGCTGTGACCCCGGACAGGATCTCGATCGACTCGCCCACCGTGCGGCCCAGCTTGACCCAACGTAGGCGGGCCAACGAATCGGGCCCGACGATATAGAGGCCCGTAAGCTCGCCTCGCTCTATGACTGCAGCCCTCGGAACAACCAGCGTCTGGCCGGTTCCCTTATCCACCAGCATGCGCCCGAACATGCCGGTCTTCAGCCCGGGCGTCGGAGGCAGCTCCACCTTGACGAGGAACGTATGGGTCGCTGCGTCTCCCGCTGGAAGGATCTGCGCCACCGTGCCGGGCAACGTCTTAGAACCGAGCGCATCGATCATGACCGGGATCGTCGCGCCACGCGAGAGCGCCTGAAGGTCTCCTTCTGCCACGGTCGCTTCCAGACGTAATCGCTGCGGGTCTTCCATTTTCAGGAGCGGCTGTCCTGGGGAGGCAATCTCGCCGGCCTCGATCTTCTTTTCCGTGATGACCCCGTCGAACGGCGCCGTGACGATGGTGTAGCTCACCTTCGTGAGAGCAGCCCGCCGGCTGGCCTCGGCCACTTTGAACGTGCGATCGGCGTTCTCCTTCTCCTGCTTCGAGACTGCATCCTCACCATAGAGTTGCTTCATGCGATCGAGATGCGCGCGAGCATTCTCAGACTCTGCTTGCGCCCGGGCGAGTTCCTCACGAAGGTCACGGCTGTCGAGGACCACCAACGTCTGGCCCTTCTTTACGATCATGCCCTCTCGAACCAAGAGCTTGTCCACCGTGGATTGGACTTGGCTCGACAACGTCGCCTGTACCAGCGCTGTGATCTGCCCCGTGACTTCGACACGTAGCGGAACTTGAACCGTCTGCACCTCTGTCACCGCGGCCTGGATCGGTGCAGAAACTGTGGGAGTCCGCGCCGGTTGGACCGGCTCCTCCCGAGAGTTACAGGCTGTGATCGAAACAACCATCATGACGGCAAGCACGAGCCGGTACATGAGCAGATTCTCTCCCTCTCTAGTCACGACATCCATCCCAACGACCCGCATATGAATTATTCCTGCACACCCAGCCAACGTAAGAAGGCCATCATCGGACACCAGCCGGTGAATGCAGACTGGATCTGGTTCACCGCCACAAACACCGCGGCATAATTCCAATAGGGATGGACGGTGGCCCCAAGGACAATCGCCAGCAGGACAAAGAGCCCGGCAATCAACCGCAACCATTCATTGAGCTTCATCGAATCACCTCCCGGTTTACGCTACCTGTATGATCGACGGGAGCAGGAAAGGATTCACCGGTTGGTCAGCCCCTGTTGTGATAGTCGTCTCGGTCAGCAATATCAAGGGGCTACAGTGGAACGCCGTAGCAACACCGGCCCTCTCAATAGACCACATGCCGGTAAAAGATCTTCTTGGCGAACTCGGCCGCTCCCACATAGGCGATCACGATGCAGAGCAAGGCCGCCAGGAACGATGCCGGTAACGGCACAAACCCCAGCGGTCCGCGCAGCGGAGTATAGGGCAAGAGCAGCGTCAATCCCACCACCGCGAGCGTCGCTGCCAGCAAGCCCCGGCTCGGTTTGCTGCGCATGAACGGCCGCCGGCTCCGCACGACCAGCACGATGACCGAAGCGGAGATCACCGACTCCACAAACCACCCGGTTCTGAATTCCTCGACACCGGCTTGAAGAAACCAGAGCAACACCCCGAACGTCAGATAGTCGAAGATAGAACTCACTAAACCGAACGTGAGCATGAACTTTCTGATGAACGCGATATTCCACCGCCTGGGCCGATCGATCAGCTCTTCATCCACACGATCGCCGGCGATGGTCATTTCCGGAATGTCGGTCAGGAGATTGGTCAATAATATTTGCTTGGGCAGTAGCGGCAGAAAGGACAGAAAGAGCGAAGCCCCCGCCATGCTGAACATATTGCCGAAGTTCGCGCTGGTCGCCATGAAGACGTACTTCAACGTATTGGCGAACGTCCTCCGCCCTTCCTGGACGCCTTCGACCAAAATGCCGAGATCCTTTTCCAGCAATACGATATCCGCCGCCTCTTTCGCCACATCCACCGCACTTTCGACGGACACGCCGACGTCCGCCGCATGTAAAGCCGACGCATCGTTGATCCCATCGCCCCCATAACCAACGACATGGCCTGCCTTCTTCAAGGCCAGGATGATCCGTTCTTTCTGATTCGGCTCGACCTCGGCAAACACATGGACGTCATTCACGCGCGACACCAGCGCTTCGTCGCTCATTTTCCGCAAATCCTCGCCGGTCAACAGATGTCCATTCATCAAACCTATCGCCTGTCCGACATGGGCCGCAACGAGACGATTGTCGCCAGTCACGATTTTCAACGTGACACCCAGCCCCTTGAGACGACCGATCGTTTCCGGGACATCGGCCTTGATGGGATCTTCGAACACCAGAAACCCCAAAAACGTCATGCCCGCCTCGTCGTCCTTGGTGATGCCCTCTCGCGCGCCCATCTCCCGCGAGGCAAGCCCGAGCACCCGCCATCCCTGGCCGGCCCACTGCGCCATCTGCGCTTGGATGGCATCCCGCACGACCGCCAACTCAACCACTGTGCCATCCGCATTCTCGGCGGTTGAACAGACCGCCAACACATTCGCCAGGGCGCCCTTGGTCACCAAGAGATGCGTGGTCGGCGTCGCCACTAATACCGAGAGTCGTTTGCGAACGAAGTCGTAGGGTTCTTCATCCAATTTCCGATAGGGAGAGAGATCGAACGGTCGAGCGGTGCGAATGGCTTCGTCGATCGGGTTATGAAATCCGGTTTCGAAACTCGCATTCAGCGCGCCGTGCAAGAACACTCGCTCGCTCGGATTGCCCGCGATGTCGCAGGCGGACTTCAGCCGGACGAGCCCCTCGGTCAATGTCCCTGTCTTGTCCGAACAGAAGACGGTCATGCTCCCGAAATTTTCAATCGAGGCCAAGCGTTTGACGATCACTTTCTGTTGCGCCATGCGCTTGGCCCCATGGGCCAAATTGATGCTGATGATCGCCGGCAACAGCTGCGGAGTGAGACCGACCGCGAGGGCAAGGGAGAACAGAAATGCTTCGAGCACAGGCCGGGCCAGATACACGTTGACCGCAAAGATGGCGACGACCAACACGACGGTTACTTCCAAGAGCAGATACCCGAATTGCCTGATGCCTCGCTCGAACTCCGTCTCGGGAGGCCTGAGCTGTAACCGGCCAGAGACCTTCCCGAATTCCGTATCCGACCCAATGTGCACCACGACTGCCGTACTGTTTCCACTGATGACATGGGTCCCTAGAAAGAGGCTGTTCGTCCGCCGCCCCAAGGGAATATCGGCAGGCAGGACGCCGCAGACTTTTTCGGCCGGATAGGTTTCGCCCGTGAGCGCCGCCTCGTCCACAAAGAGATCTTTCGATTCGAGCAGGAGACAATCGCCGGGAACCGTGTCGCCCGCTCTGAGCAGGACGACATCCCCCGGCACGACCTCATCGACCGGCACAGCGACCTGACTTCCGTCACGCCACACATCGGCTTTGATCTGCACGATCGCGAGCAAGCTGGCCACCGCTTGGTTTGCGCTTCGTTCCTGCCAGAACCCGAGCAGACCGCTGGCGAGCACGATCAGGAGAATGATCGCCGTGTCGGTCGGATCCGCCAGAAAGAACGCCAGCCCCGCGGCGGCCAGGAGGATGAGGATGATCGGGCTGGTAAATTGCCGGAACAGCAGCTCGTAAGTGGACAGCCGGCTCTTCGGCTTCAACAAGAGATGCGCATCGCGCAGATGACGCCGTCGCGCCTCATCGCCCGATAGGCCCTGGGGGGCCGTTTCAAGCTGCCGCAGCACCTCGGCCGATGAACGGCTCCAAAAACTCCACGTATCTGACATCGTGAGAGAAATCCTCTCGGGCCCGCCTAGGGCCTAGGCATTCATCAACTTGGTGAGGCTCCATACAAGCAACAACGCGTACACGCTGCCGAAAAACCAGGGGAAACTGACGGCGCGATGGGCCCACCATTGGCGGTGCTGCCGAAAGGCCCAGTTCGGCTCAAACACCGTGGGCTCATTCCGTCGATCCTCGATCGGTTGCCGAACCTCATGGAGCAAGCGAAGACTGGTTATCAGCTTCTCTTTATGCCAGGCAGGATCTTGCTCGATTCCTCTCAATCGCCATTCCCACAATGCGTTCTGACCTGACAACCGACCGAGAACGATGGCCATTTGGAGACACAGAAGAACCCCAAAAATGCACAACAGCACGATCAGCACCGTAAAGGACAAGGCCAGTAATTCCCGCGAGAGGATCAGCCCGATCACCGCGACAAAAATGGAATTGGCCGTGAGGTAGTCGGAGAGCATTGTGTGATAGTCCCGTACTCCGGATGTCCAGAGGGTCATAAGATGTTCGTACGTTGCGTCGAGGTCGGCTTTGCCTGGCGTCGTCATAAACTTTTCATCTCCCTCGCCGTGCCCGGTCCTTTGCACAACAGCGCGCAGCACTCATCCTTTCCCGCTCCATCGCCAGTTCCGAATCTCCGGCAAATCATCGCCATGTTCAGAGATGTATTGCTTATGCTCAATGAGTTTCTCCCCGAGCCATTGCTTGGCATAGGCAGCGCGAGACCCCAACTGGGGCAAACGGTCGATCACATCGCCGACCAGATGGAACCGGTCGAGATCGTTCATGACCGTAATGTCGAACGGCGTGGTGGTCGTCCCTTCCTCCTTATACCCGCGCACATGCAAATTCTTGTGGTTTGTCCGGCGGTAGGTCAGCCGGTGAATCAGCCAGGGATAACCATGAAACGCAAAGATGATCGGCTTGTCGGTCGTGAACAGGCTGTCGAACTCCTTGTCGCTCAACCCGTGCGGATGCTCGCGCTGCGGCTGGAGCTTCATCAAGTCCACCACGTTAATCACTCGCACGGTTAGCTGAGGGAACAATGTCCTGAGCAGGCCGACGGCGGCCAGCGTTTCCAGCGTGGGAACGTCGCCGCAGCAAGCCATGACGACATCGGGCTCACCACCGCGGTCGTTGCTGGCCCATGGCCAGATACCGAGCCCGGCGGTGCAATGTTTGATCGCGGCGTCCATGTTCAACCACTGTGGCGCAGACTGCTTCCCGGCGACGATGACGTTCACGTAGTTACGGCTGCGCAGACAATGATCGGTGACGGACAAGAGGCAGTTCGCGTCCGGCGGAAGATAGACCCGGATGACCTCGGCCTTTTTATTCACCACATGGTCGATGAACCCAGGGTCCTGGTGGCTGAAACCGTTGTGATCCTGCCGCCATACATGCGATGACAAGAGATAATTCAAAGACGCAATCGGCCGCCGCCAGGGAATATGATTCGACATTTTGAGCCACTTGGCATGCTGGTTGAACATCGAATCGACAATATGGATAAAGGCTTCATAGCAGGAGAACATGCCGTGGCGGCCCGTCAAGAGATAACCTTCGAGCCAGCCTTCGCATTGATGCTCGCTCAACATCTCCATCACGCGGCCATCTGGCGCCACATGGTCGTCGCCGGGCAGGATCTCCGCGGTCGAGCAGCGGTTCGTTACTTCGAACAGCGCCCCCCAGCGGTTCGAGTTCGTCTCGTCCGGGCTAAAGACACGAAAGTTGCCGGCATTACCTTTCATCACATCGCGAATAAACTCCCCTTGGACGCGCGTGGCTTCGCCATCCACCGCCCCGGGCTTCCGCACTTTCACTGCGTAGTCGCGGAAATCCGGCAAACGCAGGTCGTGCAACAGGAGACCGCCGTTGGCATGAGGATTGGCGCTCATGCGGAGGGAGCCGGCCGGTGCTAGAGCTGCCAACTCAGGAATGAGTCGGCCGGCCTTATCGAACAGCTCCCCCGGCTTGTAACTCTTCATCCACTTCTCGAGAATCTTGAGGTGACCGGGCTTGGCCATATCGCCCATCGGCACCTGGTGTGACCGGAATGTCCCTTCAGCCTGCTTCCCATCCACGACCTTCGGCCCGGTCCAGCCCTTCGGCGAACGCAGGACGATCATGGGCCAGCGAGGCCGCTTTCTAAATCCTTTGGCCCGCGCAGTCCGCTGGATCTTCTTGATGTCCGCGACGGCGACATCGAGCGTGGCGGCCATCTGTTGATGCATCGTGGCAGGATCGTCGCCCTCGACGAAATAGGGCTGGTAGCCATACCCGACAAAGAGCGATTCCAATTCGTCATGCGGAAGCCGCGCCAGCACCGTGGGGCCGGCGATCTTGTACCCGTTCAAATGCAGGATCGGCAGCACGGCGCCGTCGTGCACAGGGTTCAAAAACTTATTCGAATGCCAGCTGGTTGCCAACGGGCCGGTTTCCGCTTCTCCATCGCCCACGACACAGGCGACGAGCAGGTCCGGATTATCGAACGCCGCGCCGAACGCATGGGACAGCGAATACCCCAGCTCGCCGCCCTCGTGAATCGATCCCGGCGTCTCCGGTGAGACGTGACTCGGAATGCCGCCGGGAAAGGAGAACTGCGTGAACAGCCGCTTCAGGCCCTCTTCATCTTGCGAGACGTTCGGATAGACCTCGCTATAGGTGCCTTCGAGATAGGCGTTCGCCACCAGTCCGGGACCACCATGGCCCGGCCCGGTAATGTACATGACGTTCAGCTCATATTCTGTAATGACACGATTCAGGTGGACATAGACGAAGTTCAGCCCCGGCGTGGTGCCCCAGTGGCCGAGCAAGCGCGGCTTGATATGGGCCAGCGTGAGCGGCTTCTTCAGCAACGGATTATCGTAGAGATAAATCTGGCCGACGGACAGGTAATTGGCTGCACGCCAATAGGCATCCATTTTCCGAAGCTGCTCCGGCTTCAACCGCTTGTGGCTTCTCAGCATAATCTCCTCATCGATCCCGGCGATCCTCTGCCAGCACATGAAAGACAGATTGCGCGATCTCACGCTCTTCGTCCGTGTGGATGACGCGAACGGTCACACGGCTGCCTGCTGTGGAAATGACGGGGTCACCGGCTCCATTCCGAACCTCATCGACGGTCATACCGAGGAATTCCAACCCCTCACAAATACGCGCGCGGATGACCGCTGCATGCTCACCGATCCCGCCGCTGAAGACGAGCGTATCCAATCCGCCCAACGCCGCGGCAAATGAGCCGATCCACTTCTTGGCCTGGTAGCAGAAGAGCGCCACGGCTTCAGCCGCTCGTACATCACTGCCCTCACAGGCAAGGAGGTCGCGAATATCGGAACTCGTCTCCGACAGACCGAGCAGTCCCGATTGCCGATTGACCATCGTATGGAACTGCGCCACCGTCATACCTTCCGTTCTCGACAAATAGGACAGCAAGCCCGGGTCGAGATCGCCTGAGCGTGTGCTCATCGGCAACCCCGCCGTGGGCGTAAAACCCATGCTCGTATCGATGCTCTTACCCCCGCGCACCGCCGCCATGCTCGCCCCATTGCCCAGATGAGCCAGAATCACCAGGCCCTGCGCCTCATGAGGCGCAAGCCGCCTGAGTTCCCCCATTAAGTAGGCATAGGAGAGGCCATGAAACCCGTAGCGCCTGATTCCAGCGGCCTCGTACCGTCTGGGGATCGGCAAGAGGCGTGCGACCTGCGGCAGATCGCGATGAAAGGCGGTGTCGAAACAGGCGACTTGCGGGATCGTCGGAAACCGACGGCCAAACGTCTCGATCAGCTCAATCTCCGCAGGCAGATGTTCCGGATCATAGGGACTGAGCCGGCGCAACTCGCCCATGACTTCAGACGTAATCACGTGCGGCTCGCGATACCGATGACCTCCATGCACCACGCGATGGCCAATGGCCACAAGGTCTGCGATCGTGAACTTCTGTTCCAGCCATGTGACGAGCGGATCGACGCAATCCTTGTGATGCGCGGCCTGAATCGTCCGGCGCTCGCTGGTACCGCTGGCCAGGTCCGTGAGGGTCAGCGTGACATCTGGAAACCCGATTCGGTCGACCAGGCAGGAGACAACAGGCGTGAGCGAGGGACCAACCTGGAAGAGCGAACACTTCAGGCTCGACGAGCCTCCATTGATGGTCAGAATGAAACCCTGTTGGGATTTCATGCCGGCCCCAAGCGATAGGCATCGTGGAGGTACTGAGCAACCATGCGCTGCGTATTAAAAAATGCGCCGTTCAAGGCAATCGCATGCCGCATGATCTCGATAAAACGACCTTGGTCCTTATAGAAACAGGGCAAGACTTTCTCTTCTAATTTTCGATAGAGCTTTGCTGCGTGACAGGTATCCATCCCTGGCTGGGGCTCCATGCAGGCTTCCACCCGATCGCCGATCGACCAGCCGGTCACATCCTCCAGATGGCCCTCGATCCACCAGCCATCGAGCACACTCAAGCTGGGCACCCCGTTCATCGCTGCCTTCATCCCGCTCGTCCCCGATGCCTCCAGCGGCGGCAACGGGGTATTGAGCCACACATCGGAACCGGCACAGAGCATCCTGGCCACCTCCATGTCGTAATTGGTCAAATACGACACCGCAACCATGCCCTGCAGCGCATCACGCATCTCATGGATGTGCGCAATCAAATCTTTGCCCTCACGGTCGTGTGGATGCGCCTTGCCGGCAAAGACGATCTGGATCGGTCCGGCCGCTCGGACAATCTGCTTGAGCCGGTCGAGATCCTGAAAGATCAGACCGGCACGTTTGTAGGCCGCAAACCGGCGGGCGAATCCGATCGTCAAGACTTCGCGATCGAACCCCGCGTTCGATTCTCGATTCACATGCTCAACCAACGTGCGTTTGGCATCTACGTGCGCCGCCCAGATCTCCGAAGTCGGAATGCCCACAGCGTAGCGCAGCGAGAGTTGATCGCGCCGCCAATCCGGCAGATGGGTATCGAAGAGCTTCTGGAACGACGGCGCGGTCCAGGTGGCCGCGTGGACTCCGTTGGTAATGGAATGGATCGGATAACCGGGGAACATGCTATGCGAGACCTCCCCATGTTTCATCGCAACCCCATTGACATACCGGGAGCCCCGCAGGGCCAGTTGCGTCAGATTCAATCGCTGCTCGATGCCGCAGTCCTTCAGCCTGGCCCACCGCTGCTCTCCCAATACGTTGCGCGCGAGTTCCTCGGAAAATTGATCGTGACCTGCCGGCACGGGGGTATGGGTCGTAAAAACACATTGCTCACGAACGGTGTCGATGAGATCGGCCGACAGGGAGTCCGATTGACCCTGCAAGGCCAGTTTCTCTTCCACCAGCGCGAGGACGAGCAAGGCTGCATGCCCCTCATTCATATGGAACCGGAGAATGTCCTGGTGTCCAAGCGCCCGTAACAGGCGGAGGCCTCCGATCCCCAACACCACCTCCTGACACAAGCGATAATGGTCGTCGCCTCCATAGAGCACATCGGTGAGGGTCCGGTCCCAAGGCTGGTTCTCGCTCACATCGGTGTCGAGCAGATACACCGGAACGACATGTCCGGACTCACCGGTGACGCGATAGCGCCAGGCCCTGACATGGACCGTGCGACCTTCGATGTCGACCGTGACCCGCTCGTCGATCAGGTCCGCGAAATCATTGACCGGCCAGGCGACAGGCTCCTCGCTTTGATGGCCCTGCACATCCAGTCGCTGAAAAAAATATCCTCGCCGGTGCAGCAACGACACCGCCACCATCGGCACATCGAGATCTGCGGCCGAGCGAATCGTATCGCCGGCGAGCACACCGAGCCCTCCCGAATAGGTCGGCATCCCGGACTCCAGGCCGATCTCCATGGAGAAGTATGCGACGAGCGGTGGCTGCACCATCAATATTTCCCTCAGTGACGTCCTCGTGCTATTGCAGACTAACTCAAATGCGAGTGGATCCAATCACCTAAGACATGGGTGATCGCGATCACGCTGACGCCAATGACTAGATGCTCCACGATCACATTCCAGGCCGAGATCTGCTGCGCCCGCGCCAGAAAATAGCTCAGCACCGCAAGTAACATAAGGCCCCATCCCACGCTCACCAGCATCGCCTCCTCTAGCGGCAACATGAGCACCGGCACGACAAAGGTCAACGCGATCAGGAACTTGGCCACAAAGGTGGCGATGGTCGACTCCCAGATCTCCGAGGCGTTCCCGTTATTCTTGGACTCCTCGGCAATATGCATCCCCAACGCATCGGAGAGGGCATCGGCCACCGCGATCGTCACAATGCCGCCGATGACCGCGAGCCGCGAATGAGTCCCCGCATTCAATCCGACCATAAGGCCGAGCGTCGTGATCACCCCCGAGGTCAACCCAAAGCTGAAACCGGTCTTGAGCGATTGCTTCATCGTGAGCAGCCACTTCCCTGGCTGCCCGACACACAACCGCTCAGCCAGCCGGCCACCTCCCTCAGTAGCTTATCGGCCGCCCGGTTTGCGGCAACCGCCCCGCCGTACGCATCGTCAGTGGGCGTTCCTTCGACCACCTCGAACAGGCGGGTGCCGAGCACCAGATATTCCGGCAGCTTGATTACTTGTACGCGCAACGCAAGACGCACCTGACTCGGTTTCTGCAGAAAGGTCTGTACGAGTTCCAGCTGATCGATCTCCACGCGATGGTCGCCGCGCACGGATGTCGGCATCGGGACAATGGCTCGCCAATAACCCGTCTGTTCCAACGCCTGAATCAGTAAGGGAGTCACCATTCTGGCCGGGGAGTCCGCCCATTGATGGGTCGCGTAGTAGCTCACTTCATACGGCCGTTGCGCATAGGCCATTCGTTGCGTATCGAACCCCGGCTGCGCCACCGGCACATTCACGACGAGAATACCGGCTTTCGGTTGTACGTCAGGGATCGAAGCCCCTCCAGCCGACCGGTCCAGACTCAAGAAGAAGGTCTGCGTCTGCTGCTCGTCACGCGGAAGAGACAGGCAGCCGGCCAGCGCCAGCGCGACGATCCCGGTTCCCATGACTGTACCGAGCCGTATCGGCAGCATCCCCATCGGCTACTCTCCCGGTCCTCGTTGTTGAGACTTCTTCCCCAGCACGAGCGAACTCGGCTCCTGCTCCAGTTGACGAGCCACTCGCTGCAACGTGCCTGTGAGCTGGCGCAGCTCTGTCACCAGCGCACCGGTCTCACTCAACGTCTGTCGGGTGAACTGTTCTATATCGGGGCGGCTCTCTTGCACAGCCGACCTCACAGATCTTCCCGTGTGAGCCAATTCTTCGGTCATGGTTTGGAGCGCCGCCGCACTCTTGTTGACTCGTTCCAATAAAACCGGCACCTGTTTATTCATGGTCTCGGTCATCTTTGCGACGTTCTGCGCCGCGTTCGAGGCGCCGACCAAACCGCTGTCCACTCGCTCACTCTGATCTGCGACGGTGCGCGTGATATCCGACAGGTCTTTGAGAATCTGTTTGATGGTCGTGCGATTCTCTTCATCCACCACCGCCGTCGCATTCTGACTGAGCAGATTCACATTGGCGAGCAGCTTCGTCAGCCCCTGATCGGAGAGCAAGCGCGAAATGGCCATGTCGAGGCGAAAGAACAGCGAGGGGCCGCTCTTGATGACCGGGTATTCCTGGCCCGGTGCACTCGCCAACGCCGGCGCCTCTCGACTCCCCCCGTTCAGATTGACGGTGGCCAGTCCGGTCAGCCCTTGCGTTTCAAGCACCGCCACCGTATCCGTTTTGATCGGTGTGGCACGGAGAATGTCGAGGGTGAGCCGAACCTCTTCAGGATTCTCCGGATTTAACTGAATATCCTTCACGCGCCCGACCTCGACCCCCCGATATTTCACCGTGGAGTTGACGCTCAACCCGGCTACAGACTCTTGCATGTAGGTGTAGTACCGATCATAGACCCCGCGGTAATCAGACTTTCCCAGCCAGAGGACGACCAGCAGAATCGCCGCTCCTAAGACTGCGACAAATGCTCCGACGATGACGTAATTTACCTTGTTATCCATAGTCGCTACCCATGTTGCGCTTCCGCCGCGCGGCCGCGCGGACCGTGAAAGTATTCGTGAATCACGGGATCGGCCGAGCGCGACAATTCCTGCATGGTGCCGATCCCCAAGACCGTCCCGTTGCCCAGCACTGCCACACGGTCTGAAATGCGCCAGAGCGAATCGAGATCGTGAGTCACCATCACCACCGTGAGCCCTAGTAACGCTTTGAGTTGCAGGACCAATTCATCGAACCCGTCCGCGATGATCGGATCCAAGCCGGCGGTCGGCTCATCGAGGAACAACACCTCCGGGTCCATCACGATGGCCCGTGCCAGGGCCGCCCGCCGCCTCATGCCGCCACTGAGTTCGTTCGGAAATTTCGCGGCGCTGTCCGCCGGCAACCCGACCGAAGCAATCTTCAGGGCGACAATGTCATGGACGATCTCACGGCTCAGCTTCGTATGTTCTTTTAATGGCACGGCGACATTCTCCGCCAAGGTGAGAGAACTGAACAAGCCGCCCTGCTGAAACATCACGCCGAACCGGCGATGGATCTCTTGCGGGTGCCCATCGCGCAACAATCGGCTATCCATGCCAAAGAGCTTCGTCGATCCGGAGGTCGGATCTAGCAATCCGACAATCTCACGCATCAGCGTAGACTTCCCGCAGCCGTTCCCCCCGGCAATGGCAAAGACCTCGCCCCGCTGAATCGTCAAACTCACATCCCGGTGCACGACCGCCGTCCCGAAACGAGTCGAGACATGATTGACCTCGATGATCGGGACATTCTTCTCGTTCGCCACGATAGCCATTACCTATAGATCCCTTGCCTACTCCAAGGGATGTTCAAAATGGATTTCCAGCAAGGCCGCAGCGAGCGAAGAGGCGAGGAGGTACAAACCTCACTTTGTGCGATCCGTTCGCCATTTTCATGGGTCTTGGCGAACGGAAAATCCCCTCCAGTGCTTCCGAGAACGTTGAGCCCCTGAGCGATGCGAGAACGAAGCTGGAAGCCATTTTCAACATCCCGTCATAAATCCCACCAGTTGAGCAGAATGCTGCACATGGCATCGAACACAATGACGAGGAAGATACTCTGCACAACGCTGGTGGTCGTGTGCCGCCCTACATCATCCACGCCCCCTCGAATCTGAAATCCCTGATAACAGCCCACCAGCGCAATGATCATTGCGAAGAAAGGCGCCTTCACGATTCCAATGAGAAAATGGCGCACCGCCACTGCCTCTTCAAAGCGTGAGACGAACTCGGTGAAACTGACATTGAGCAAATTCGACGCGATCAACATGCCACCGAACACGCCCAATCCGTCCGCATAGACCGTGAGCAAGGGCAAGGCGATCATCAGCGCGAAAACCCTGGGCAGTACCAGCAATTGCATCGGTGAGAGGCCTAACGTTTGGACTGCGTCTAGCTCCTCCGTCACCTTCATCGTACCGATCTCCGCGGCATAGGCCGAACCGGAGCGGCCGGCGATCAATATGGCGACGATCAATGGAGAGATCTCGCGCAACAACGAAATCCCGACCAGATCCACCACGAAAATATTCGTGCCAAACTTCCGTAACTGCTCCGCCCCCTGATAGGAGATCACCACTCCGATCAGGAAGGCGAGAAGGCCCGTGATGGGCAGCGCATTGAATCCATCCAGTTCGAGACTTCTGAACAGCGCCTGCCAACGAATGAGCGACGGCCTCTTCAAGGACCGCCAGACCGCGACTGTGCTCTCACCGATAAAGCCAAGCGCCGTCACGACGTGCCGGGCGCGATCCGCGATGAATCGACTCAGCTGCTCCAGTCGGTCAGGTGTTGGCGGCGGAGCCGCCTCGATGCGATCCCAATTGGCAGACACCAGGCGAAGCAGCTCGGAGAACTCAGCACGCAACCCTTCGACCGACACCTGCCGTCCTTGCCTGCGGAGTTGCATCACCGCTCGGTACAACAGCACCGCTCCACCCGTGTCCATTGCTGTGACGTGACCCGCTTCGCACACCAGTTCTCTCGACCGGGGCCACGACAGGCTCACCAGCTCTCGTTCAAGATCCAGTAGGTGATCGAGTGTCCAGGGGCCGACACAGTGCACGATCTGGTCGTGACCGATCGTGATGCCCGCTTGTTCCAATTGAGCTGCCGCCGTCATAGACGTCACATTCCTACTTGTCCATAATCGCTTTGAGTTCCGCCCCGCTGATCACCTCGTGCTCGAGCAACTGCTTCGCGCCTTCGAGGAGCGAGGCCTTCTGCTCCGCCAACAGCCGCTTCACCAGCTCATACTGCTCATCGATGATACGGCGGACTTCGCAGTCGATCTCACGGGCGGTCTCTTCCGAATAGTCGCCTTTCTCCTGAGGCGCCTGGATCTGCATAAAGAACGACTGGCGCTCACGATCGAGCGTAACGGTGCCCAGCTTGCCGCTCATCCCGTAGGACTTGACCATACTCTTGGCAATGTCCGTGGCCTTGACTAGGTCGTTCTGCGCACCCGTGGAGGCCTCGCCAAAGATCAATTCTTCCGCAATCCGTCCTCCCAGTAACACCGCGACCTTGTTCTCCAACTCCGTCTTCGTCATGAGAAATCGATCCTCGGTCGGGAGCTGAAGGGTATAGCCCAACGCGGCAATCCCGCGAGGAATGATCGAGATCTTCTGAATCGGGTCTGCCCCCGGAAACGACAGCGCCACCAGCGCATGGCCCACTTCATGGTAGGCGACCCGTTCCTTCTCCATCTTGTTGAGCACCCGGTTTCTCTTTTCCAACCCAGCCACGACCCGCTCGACCGCTTCTTGCAATTCCGAGAGACCGACCTGCTCCTTGCCACGGCGAACGGTCAACAGCGTCGCCTCGTTGATGATATTGGCGAGATCGGCGCCCGAGAAACCGGGAGTCATCGCGGCGATCACCTCAAGGTCCGCATCGGGACCCATGACCACCTGCTTCGCATGGACACGCAAGATGGCCAGGCGTCCGATCTTGTCCGCACGATCGACCAATACTTGTCTGTCGAAGCGACCGGCCCGCAACAATGCGGGATCCAGAATCTCCGGCCTGTTGGTCGCCGCCATCAGAATGACGCCGATGCGGGGATCGAAGCCATCCATCTCGACCAGCAACTGATTCAAGGTCTGTTCACGCTCCTCATGTGCCATCGGTCCCATGCCGCGCGCTTTTCCGATCGCATCCAGTTCATCGATGAAGATGATGCAGGGCGCTTTGACCTTCGCCTGCTCGAACAGGTCCCGCACGCGGGCTGCCCCCACCCCCACAAACATTTCCACGAACTCGGACCCGCTGATGCTGAAAAACGTCACCCCGGCCTCTCCGGCCACGGCGCGGGCCAGGAGCGTCTTGCCGGTGCCTGGCGGGCCGACGAGTAAGATCCCTTTTGGAATCTTTCCTCCGAGTCGCGTGAACTTTTCCGGCGTCTTGAGAAATTCGATCACCTCGCGCAGTTCGTCCTTCGCCTCGTCCACGCCGGCCACATCAGCGAAGGTGACCTTCGTGTCTTTCTCGGCATAGATCTTCGCCTTCGACTGCCCCACCGTCATGAACCCGCCCTGGCCCTGCCCTAACCGACGGAAGATGAAAAACCAGATGCCCACGAAGACCAGCGTCGGCAGCAGCCACGAGATGAGGTCCTTCAGGAACGTACTCTCAATCACACCGGTGAACTTCACGTGATGTGCGTTCAGCTCTTTGACAAGATCCGGGTCCTCGACACGAATCGTCGTAAACGGCTTCTGCGATTTGGCACTCTCTTCCTGCTTCAGCTTCCCAGTCAGTGTCTGGTGAGTAACGATAACTTCCTCCACTTTACCGGCCGCTACGAGTGTCCTGAACTCGCTATAGGGAAGCTCTTCAAGCTTCTGCATGGCCTGAATGAAATCGTGCACGAGAATGACCGCCCAAATGGCGAGAAAGACGTACCAGATCGAAAAAGATATTTTGTTATTCACTGGCATAGCTGGCACCTATCCAGAGAGAGCAGAGGGTAAAGACGATCGCATAGTGCCACCCTCGCAAAGCGAGGGTGAGCGACCGCGTCGCAAGCAGATCGTTGCAAACCAAAGGCCGTTTGCTGCTCAGGAAATCGCACAGATTTTCCTTGCATTATTGAGTAGTTAAACCATTCAAGCGAGAAGATTCCACGACGTATGGGGAGTCTTGCGACAGCACAGAAAACTCGCGCTGTAGCGGAAGGCTACATTCGGTCTAATGGGCATTCAGACAACAGCAACGGCAGGGAGCAACATACCAGCCCGCCGTACGCCGTGCGCGAACACTGCCTCTGCGGGATCGACGACCAGAACATATCGAGCCCCACGCCTTGAGAAAAATGGCGGATCAGATCGAAATGGATATGTTGTTAGTCACTGGCTCACGAGTACTCGTCTTGCTTCGGATGACCAGAGCCTCAGATTCCCGCCACGACTAGCAGGCTGCGGAAAAACTCGGTGCATGCGAAAAATACGGGTGAATACTCCGCATGGCATGGAGGCCTCAATCGCCTCAGGATGCTCAAAAATGTCGTCCAGTAAGGCCGCAGCGAGCGAACAACTGAACGGTGAGTGCTGAAGTGAACATCGCTTTTCGTTCATCGTTCAGCACTCATCGTTCAGCGTTTTCCAGCTGGCGGATTTTTTCAGCGTCCTGCTAGAACGCCAGATAAATACCGAGCCCCACACTTTCAACCTTCTGCCCATAGAACTGCCCATAGGGATTGTTGCCGTGATAGTAGTTGACGAGGACTCGGAACCGTCGTAGTGCTCCAGCCCGCGCAAATTCCAGCCCGCCCACGACATTCACGTCGAGGGTCCAATGCAATTGTTCGAATGTTTTGAAGTCCGCCCCGAGGACCGGGGTCACGACGAGCGGCCCGCTCACGAATCGTTCAATCGGACCGCTGCTCCACGTCGGCCCTCGCAGTTCGACCCCTGCCTGGACTTTCAACCGGTCCAGGTTGGCCGGCTCGCGATGCAGTAAGTATCCGCCACCGGCATAGAGGCGGCCCCAGCCGCCAGGGGCATCCAGGGACAAAATCGCTTCCGCTTCTTCATAACTGTAATTCACCCGGCCGACTCCGGGATTATGGAGCACAAACTCATCGCCCAAGTGCGTGCTCTGATGATAGAGGCGCACACGCGTCGAGAAGAGGCCGCTCCGCCAGGACACCGGAATACCGACCACGTAATCGGTATTGATGAGGTCTGAGGACGGCGCATTCATATCGAATTGAGAGAAGACACCGGCCAGAAGCCCCACCTGCCATCCGTTACAGCCGTCCCGGCGCGAATAGAATCCGAAGTTCTCTCCGAACCCGACCGATCCCACCGTGGTCGAGGTCTTTGAGTCTCGGTTCCTCACGGCCTGTAAGGTTGCGAACGTCTGCGGCTGCTTCGGGTCCGCAAAGAGCGGACGAAAGACATCGCCACCGGGGAAGGGAATACTCACCGTCGAATCAGGGCCTTCTGCCGCAGAGCCCTGAGTGGCTGACTCGTATCGACAATCGACAGGAGGAGCCACCTTCTCGCCCTCGGCGTCACCCGCCCGGGCCACAGACACCCCGGTCACCCACAGTACAACCCCCAGCACCAACACCCAACAGACATTCACCTGAATGGCTCGAATCTTACAACGGCCCCACACTGTTATCTCCCCCTTCATTCGAGCGGCTTGCGCAAACCCACGACAGTTGTTGGCACAGTTTTTATCCCTTAAGGGGACCTTACACGCGTCGACCTTGAATGACACGAACCAGAATCACCACGATCGCAATGACCAAGAGGGCATGAATGAATCCGCCCATGGTGTACGAGCTGACAAGACCCAGAATCCAGAGAACAACCAACACGACAGCAATAGTCTCGAGCATGTTATTTCTCCTTTTACCCCGAATGAGCCATCCGAAAATCTGCAGTCCAGCTCCAACCAGGCAAGAGCCGCGCCATTCATTGAAACGGATTTTTTGACCGTCCCATCCGAGGCTTGGACGACGACAAGTGAATGCTTAACTTTTCGACGGAGTCGCTCTCCGCGCACAGTCTTGCGGGGCAGAACCTCCATACACCTCATCGCGCGAGTGCCCTGCTGCCAGGGCTCGCTGATGTCTCATTCGGGCGACCAGGCTGCCGCAATATGCCCCATCGACCGATGAGGAGATGCTCAAAACAGCTCACATCTGAATAGTGATGATCCGGGGCAACGTCACGCAGGTTCCTGGAGAAACCGCCGACCCTGATGCGATGATGGACAAAGTCGTGGAGGACGATATTGAGAAGGGAACGCTGCAAGGTCAGCAAACCGCAACTCCATCGTCAGCGGCAGTGCCGATAGATATGTAGGGGTATCGGGTCGTGCTGTCTTTCGCGAAGACCCCCCGTTGGTGCGAGGCCTGTCTTGTTTCTTTCTTTTGTCGAACCAAATACACGAGAGAGACCAAGGAAACTAGCAGGACCGATGAACTAGCCCACGCCACCTCTCGCGAAATGCGCTCTGACACCTTGGTCTCCTGACGAGCCTTCCGGCGAGTTCACAACGACGTATGGGTGCCGTCGCAGAACGGTGGGGTCTTGGTTTGCTTGCACTGGCACAACGCGACTTGCTTCTTCTCCGTCAACGAAAACTCGACCGGCGTCAGCCCGGTTCCCTGATGGGACCCATCGCAAAACGGTTGGGTTTTCGAACGCCCGCATTGACACCAATGATAGGTGCCCGGATCCAATGTGAGCACCGCCGGTTGTTTGGCTGCAATGACCGATTTATCCATGATCTGACCTCCTACTCATCACTTCGGGTATACGCGCCGCGCGTCACGATTCACGGGTTAGGCGCTGCGTATCGGCCGGGGCCATCGTCAGTCCGACGATGGCCCCTGTCGCCGATACGCTCAACAGTCGGACGCCGTCACTGTGCCTTTCGAAGATCGATCACAGTCCCCTCCTCGTTCAGCTCCACCACAATCTGCGAGCCTTCCGCGATCGCCTTGGTCTTCACTTCCATCCGCTCCAGCGGAAACACTTGCTCTCCTTCCGGAGTCGAGAGCTTGATCTGATTCTTCGTCGTGCCGGTATAGATCAACTTGCCGAAAATCAGACGATGGGCGCCCTTCA
The DNA here is from genome assembly GCA_030645475.1 of Nitrospirota bacterium. NCBI lineage: Bacteria > Pseudomonadati > Nitrospirota > Nitrospirota bacterium. The sequence continues at coordinate 37,795 of JAUSMA010000029.1, read as the reverse complement.
TATGCTTGGTTTTTCCGTGATGGTCGATGACCATATTTTCGTCATTGAGCCAGAGCGACACCTCATCACCGACTGCCGCATTCGCAGGAGCGGTGTTCGCACTGATGGTGTATTGTCCCGTCGGCGTCTTCACATAGATGACGCCGGATTGGATCTTGGTGACTGCTCCATTCACCTGGATCACATGGCCAGGCGACATGCGGGGGTGCTCGTCAAAACTCATCTCAACCGACACGCGATGGATGTCGATCACTTTCCCGGCTTCGTTCAGTTCGATCGTGATGGGTGCGCCCTCCTCGAACGCCGACATCTTCGATCGGCCCGTTTGCACGTCAAACGTCTTCTCGCCATCCGGTGTCCACAGCTTGATCTCTTTCTTGTCCGATGACGCATAGGTCAGGTTGCCCGACAGGTACCGATGGGACAGCGCCTTCTCCCCTTTTCGGTGCACATCGATCACGACATTGTTACCGCTCACCTGCATGTCCACTTCTTCGCCCACTTTCAGATTGCTCGGTGCCGTGGCAGACGAGATGACGATCTGTCCCCAAGACGTTTTTACCGTCACCTGATCCACCTGTACTTTGGACACGACCCCGCTGACTTTCATATGCGGCGCGATTGTCCCGGACTTCCCGGCTTCGTCGGCAAACCCATAGGGCTCCAGCACCAACAAACTCAGAACCATCGAACCGAGAATCATCATCTTTCCCATCAGTTTTAATCCTTGTATTGTCTACAGCTTCTTGACTCTCTTGAACAGGACCATTCATACGGTTCTCTCGCTAGGAACAAGACAGGCCGGCGGACGTTGCCGGCATCCTGCTAATTGAGCAGTACGGCATTGAGGCGAGCTTTGTGCACATGCAAGCCATCGGTGTACTCAATGAAGCCGAGCTTCTTGAACCGATTCATAAAAAAACTCACCCGCGACCGCGTGGTACCGACCATTTCGGCTAACGTTTCCTGACTGATTTTGGGAATGACCGATACCGATTGACCGGCTTTCTCGAACGTAGCCAGGAGCAGCAGCGTCCGCGCCAGCCGCTTCTCGGCAGAATTAAAGAGTTGATCGATCAAGTCCTCTTGAATGCGAAGGCTGCGCGTCAAGAGATAGGCCATGAACAGCTCGGAGAACGCCGGCTCGTTGTGGAGCACATCAATCATCGCCTGTTTATCGATCCGCACGATACTGGAGTGGCCCATGGCAGTCGCCGTGGCCATGTACAGGAGTTGCCCCGCGAGGCACCCTTCCCCGAAAAAATTTCCCTGTTCCAGGATCGCGACCACGGCCTCTTTCCCTTGCTGCGACACGACCGAGAGTTTGACCTGGCCTGTCTGGACGTAGAACACGGCGGTGGCCGTATCCCCTTGCGCAAAAAGCATCTGGTGTTTCTGGCATTGCAGAGTCGTTCGACTGTCGCCGGCTTGTGCCAGAAAAGTCCGGGGATTGAATGGCACCGCTTCTGTGCTTCGGACGGGCACCGTTCCAGGAGATCTCACGGTTGAGGTGCGAGGGCTTGCGGAAAGCGAATAGGTGGTAGTCATGACGGGAACTCCTTTCGGGTCGAATACACTCGTGATCTACGTACAGGATCGATCGTGCCGGTAGTGGCCTACTTCATGGTTTCATCGGTCAGCGGCATGTGCTCCCCCTCACACCGCCTGTCGCAGGCTGCGGAACAACGGTATCGGCACATGAGTTCGTGGTCTCGCACGCTGGCGCGCTGGCAAGACACGCGCCCCTCGGTTGGCCAGGATCTCGGGATCCACGCAATCGCCGCAGTTGACGCAACGCCACAGCGTCTCCGGTGCGCCGATAAAGTCCCGTTCCAGGGATGCCGTATAACTGGGAACGAATAACCCACCACAACGCAGACAGGATGTGTCAGACGGAGCCGACGCCTGCTTGCGCGGCTGTGCGGCCCTGACCGCTGTCCGGCGAGACACATCGGACAGGGTGAACGGAGCGGAATCGATGTTTGCAACACCAATGCGCGGATTCATGATGGCGTTCCGATCGTCTTGAGGTACTGCTGCACTTCCTTCTGGACCCTCATGAAACATTTCGGGCAGTAGGTGTGCGTGAGTGCGAGCTTGGTTGAGTTCACGCCATGGGTCTGTCGATAGGTCCGTGGCGATACCCAGCGCTCGCGATGAAGAGACAATCCGGTCTCCTCTCGAATGAGTCCACACACACAACAAACAGGAAGCAGTCTTGGTGCGATGAGCGTTGCGCTCCTTAGAGTGGACGGCACCCTCCGAGTGGACTGAGCAACTATTCTCATAAGAGACATACACCACCTCTTTCATTCACCCGGTAAACAAGCCCTTCCGGAGGATCGAACAGATACTCATGGGCCACAAGGCCATCATCATATGGGCAGATCATCGTACAGACTCCATTTGCGCTGACGGAAAAACTTGTGAGGGCCGGCTGTTCACCAAGGCTGGGGCCAAGAGCGGGCTCCAGCCCTCCATACGTGTCATGCCACAGGGAGTCGACGTGCTAAGACGGAGGAGCGCTTGCCCATCCTGGAGACCTCGTTGATAGCGAGGGAACTGAGATTGGTGTTCCCCTCGCATGAACGCGATCCGATCGCTACCGCCCAAGGCATCCGTGAGGCCGGCTTCCTCGGCCCGCCAACCTGCGCGTTCATCCTTCGTGACCGAGTGGAGTTGTTGCTGGAGCCGGCACCATTCGATGCGTGACATGATCTGGGTGGATTCGTACTTCATGGTTCCCTCCTCTGCACGGTGTTGCGTTGAGCGCCTGAATCTTCCGTGCTTTACTTATACTGTCCTAACGTGGGGGACACCATCGGCGGCAGTTCGATTATTCTGTCGTGGTTTGAACGACAGAATAATGGATGCATGATTGGCGGGGCCTACGGACACGAGAGGGGAACCGGACTGGTCAGCTGACCAGTCCGCGGTGGAGCGCGTATCGAGTGAGCTCAGCGTTGTTCTTGAGATTCATCTTCTCCAGGATGCGCGCCCGATAAGTGCTGATGGTCGTCACGCCGAGATGTAACGTCTCGGCGATTTCAGAGACCGTCTTTCCTGATGCAATGAGGCACATCACCTCATATTCACGGTCTGACAGTTGCTTATGAGGGGTGTCGCCGGTATTCGCCTTGAGCGTCAGCGCCAATGTTTCTGCCAACGCGGGGCTGACATACTGTCCTCCTCCGAGTATCTTCTTGATGGCTTTCACGAGTTCTTCCGGTGCGCTCGCCTTGGCCAGATATCCATCCGCACCGGCCTTGAACATGCGGACGGCGTACTGATCCTCCGGATGCATGCTGAGCACAAGGACCGGCAGCTTCGGGCATTTGGTTTTCAGCTGCGTCAGCGCCTCCGTCCCGGTGGTTCCTGGCATGGTGATATCCAGGATCACCATGTCCCATTTCTTCAGCCGGACCAGCTCCAGCAGATCGTATGCGTTGCCACATTCGCCAACCGTGACCTCCCCCAGGCCGTCGGCCAGCAATTCTTTCACCCCCCGCCGAAACAGCGGGAAATCGTCGGCAATCAAAAATTTCAGCACCGGCTCCTCCTACCTCTGCCCTACGGCTTACCCGCAAGGCACTCGCACCGTCACGGTCGTCCCCTGTCCCGGCAGGCCGACAATCCGGAACGTACCCCCGACTGCTTCTGCCCGCTCACGCATCCCTAACAGACCCAACGATGTCGCCTCGGTGATTGTCTCCGGCAGGATCCCCTGTCCATCATCGTGAATCTCCAGTCTCAGGACTCCCTCGAATGCCTCCAGTCGCACGCGGATCTCCTTCGCCCCGGCATGCCGCACGACGTTAATGAGCGCTTCTTGACAGATACGAAAGGCGGCTGTGGCCTTGCTAGAACCCAGCGGGATATCCCCGGCCTCGGAGTCCACGAGACATCGGATGCCACTCCGCCGTTCTAAATCCTGGCACTGCCATTCAACGGCTGCCACCAATCCGAGATCATCCAGCACCCCGGGCCTCAGTTCTGAGACCAGTGCCTGCACGGCGACGATGGTGGTGTCCACGACCTCGATCATCGACTGAAACTTCTCCTCCACTGCGGAATGAGACGCGCTGTTCATGAGGATCTGTAGCCGCGTAAGGTCCATTTTCAGGCAGGTCATGCGCATCCCCAATTCATCGTGCAATTCCCGAGCGATCCTGGTCCGTTCGTCCTCCCGCACGGCTTCCATCTTCCGTGTGAGGGCACGCAGTTCGCCCAATGCGCGTTGCAGCGCTTCCTCTGCCCGCTTGCGTTCAGCAGCGTGACGGATGGAACGTATTAACAGATGGCCGGTCACCTGCCCCTTGACCAGATAGTCTTGGGCGCCGGCCTGGATTAACTGTACCCCCAGCACGTCATCCTCGGTGCCAGTCAGGACGACGATCGGCACGCCCTTCGCGGCCCCATGCAATCGGAGCAGCGTGTCGATCCCTTGACTGTCGGGAAGCGAGAGATCCAGCAGCACCGCATCAAAACGTGCTTCAGCCAGGCGCTCAAGCCCGATCGACAGCCTGTCCGCCTGCGTGATCTGAAACCGGCAGGTGCTGCCCTCTTTCAGATACTCCTGCAGCAGCCGGATATCGCCAGGATTGTCTTCAATCAGGAGGATGTGCATCGGTATGACTCACACGGCATTGTTCTTGTCATTCTTCGGCAACACCACGATCCCGAGCCAGAAATCTTCGATCGTCTTCACCACCTTCATGAACTGATCCAAATCCACCGGTTTGTTAATGTAGCAATTGGCATGGAGGTTGTAGCTCTTCAACACGTCTTCTTCGTCCCGAGAGGTCGTAAGAATGACCACGGGAATGTGTTTCAGCTTGTCGTCATTCTTGATCTCAGCCAGCACCTCCCGACCGTCTTTCTTGGGAAGGTTGAGGTCGAGCAGGATGAGATCCGGAGGCGCAACGTCTGCATACTGCCCTTCCTGACGTAGTAACGACAAGGCGTCGATGCCGTCCTTGGCGAATATAAGCTTGTTGAGAACCTTGGCCTCTTTGAGGGCCTCAATTGTGAGACGGACATCACCGGGATTGTCTTCCACTAAGAGAATCTTCACGGGCCTGACATTCATATAGGTGTTCATGCGGTCGTGCCTCCTTCGCTCAACGTCATAGGTGCCCTACGGCTCATGTCACGCCTCACGAGCCCTGGTGGCTCTGGGCGACTATCGGCAGGGTGAAATAAAAGGTGGCTCCCTGTCCTATCTGCGATGCCACCCAGATATGTCCGCCATGGCGTTCCACAATCTTCTTGCAGATGGCCAGGCCGATGCCGGTGCCGGGATATTTTTCTCTGTCGTGCAGGCGCTGAAAAATGACAAAGATCCGCTCGGCATACTGGGGGTCCATCCCGATGCCATTGTCACGAACCGAGAAGAGCCAATCGCCGGACCGCTGCTCAGCCGACAGGTGAATGTTCGGTGGCTCCGCGTCGTGGAACTTGATGGCATTGGCGATCAGATTCTGAAAGAGTTGCCCCAGTTGTCTCTCGTCGGCCATCACGGTGGGGAGAGGATCATGAGTCACGACCGCCCGGCTCTCCTCAACCGCGACCTGTATATTGTTCAGCACCTCCTCCAGAACCCCGTTACAGTCCACCGGTTCAAAGACTTGGCCCTGGGAGGTCACATGTGAGTACGCCAACAGGTCATTGATCAGATGTTGCATGCGCTTGGCCCCGTCCACGGCATACGAGATGAACTCGTCGGCATCGGAATCCAGCTTGCCCCTGTAGCGCCTCGCCAAGAGCTGCACGTAACTGGCAACCATCCGCAGCGGCTCCTGCAAGTCGTGGGAGGCGACATAGGCAAACTGTTGCAGATCGGAGTTGGAGCGGCTGAGTTCGGCGACGCTATCCTTCAGCGCCTGCTGCGACACCACAAGAATGCGCTGCTCGCGAATCAGCCTCCACGACGCCCATATGCCGAAGCCGGCCAACGGCATGACGAGCAGGAGCCCAACGGAGACGATGGCCCAGACGCGCCGGTTGATCGGAGCATAGGCACGGTCACGATCCAACCGAACCAACACAGTCCAGTCGAATCCAGGAAATTTACTATAGCCTCCTGCGGTCGCGTAGCCGGTCACCACAGGAATCTGCCGGCGCTGGTGCAGTTCTTCCACAAAGCCGGACTTGTCACGCTCCCCGGCTGCTCGTCTGACGGAAGACAGGTCCATCATCGGCAGAGTACGGTCCAAACCCGTCGGTTGGTCCTTCTCGATGATGACCGCTCCTTGACGGTCCAGCACCAACCAGTCGTGGGCTTCTTCTCCATGTTGGAGCTTCGCTTCCTGCGCAAGAATGGTTCGAAGGCTTTCCAGCGGGACCTGGCTCGTCACTACTCCGCGAAACTCTCCCTGTGGCCCAGAGATCGGAGCCGAGAACCCCACCACCATAATCCCCTCTGACTCTGGTGAAGGCTGAGCCGAGTCCAGATGTACCTGCCCCGTCTGTCGCACCCGTTGAAACCATTCTGGCCGAGTTCCACCCTCTACCGAGCCCTTTGTCGGCCCGCCGGTCTCTGGCCTGACAACCACGTCGGTCGCCGCGACCACTCGACCAGTCGCATCGGTCACCCCAATCCAGGAATACTGCCAGTACATTTGCTTGTATTGCAGTAACCGTTGTCTCTTCGCAGCCGGGTTGCTTTCTAAGAGCACTCTGTCATTCGCAAACAACTGGATATCGCCGAACCGCTCAAACAAGACACGGTCAAGCCTATCCGCGACCCTGGCGGCAGTTCTGGCGAGGTCTGCGCCCCTTTCTTCGACCAGCACGGCTCTCAAAGACGCCGTCGTATAAAATACCACTCCGACGGCGACTGCAAATGATAGGAGCAACGCCAGGGGCAATAAGATTCCCGACCACCAGGGTTTGTCGAGGTCCAATCGTGCCTGAAGCGTCAACGCTCTTCCCCTCTTGTTCTCAGAAACCCAACTCTGTTTCTCACGATTGTCTCGTTGGGACCGATCTATGGATACACCCCAAGGACCTGCCGCTGCAAGGATGTGCAGCAGGCGGGAGCAGGTTTCCCCATCAATTCGTCATCCAAGGCCACAACGCGTCTTCGATCGAGTCCGACCGTTTCGACAAAGATCGTGAGAACCTGTCGAGGCCGAACGATTCAGCTTCACGGCAATCGCCGCCGGGTTAATGCCACTTATCTGTTACATTACATGTGGAGCATCGTCTGTTCCTCACCCCCGATGACAGGCTCATCTACGTCTAGCCACAAATCCGTTTGTCGGTTCAGCAGCCGACGGCGGCTCTAGCGCCATTCCACCGCGCCGAAATCGGTGCTCCCGAGGTAGGTGTAGCCAATGGTGATGGTTCCCACCGTCTGGTGCCTGTCGGGCAGGTCCGAATAATGCGCATCCCTAGTCGACGCGATGTACCTGAGCGCGATGGCATGTTGGTCGTACACTCGCAGGGTGAACGACGCCGTCCCGCGGGCGATGGTTTACGATCCACGATTCTCGGTGGACCCCACGCCGCTCACATAGTATTCGTGCAGGGTCATGTTAACCATGGCCCTATCGCCCATGATCAGACGAAGTTCGAGGAGCCCCTGCGGGGTGGCCCCGTAGTGATAATCGCGTTCACCCGAACCGCGGATGGTGCCCGCTGCGCCATAGCCGACGCCACTGAGGGCCGTTCCCTGGAGCGCCACGCTCTGTGAGAGCCACCATTGGGCGGTCGTCCCGAGCGAGAGGGCCGTACTGGAGACACGGAAGACCTGCGGCGAAATGTAATCGTAGGTCCCCTAGAGGCCCCAGACTCCGCGATAGGAATCGCCGATTCCGTACGGTGCTCCGACCAGGAGGCCGCGGGTGATGATATTCTCGAACGTGTTGGCGGAAGAGGCGGTGGATTGGAAGCTAAAGTAATCGAATAGGCGTGTGTAGCGATAGCCGGGCTTCCCGGGTAGCCCGTAGGCCAACTGGAAATCTGCGGTCGCTTCATTCTCTCTGAATTTCGAGGTGGCTGGACCGGTCAGGACCGTATTGACACTTGCGCCGAGCTGAAACCGCGTCGAGATGGCCGGATTGTGGCTCGGGAATACGGCATCGAACCGGTTGCCGAAGACGAGGCGGTTGAAACCGATGGGCGGCGAAAGCACCGCCGCACCCAGCTCTTGCCAGAACCCGGGCCTGCCGCCGCCGCTCTCGAACAACAGGCTGGCCATCCGGAAGAGCGGTTGCCCAAGAAACTTCCCGCGATCGGAGTGGTGATTTGGTCGTTGATAGAGGGCGCTCCGGTCTCGCCCGCGAACTCCCAGATAAAGCTGCCGACGGCGGCATACCCGAATGACTCCAAAAAGGTGAGGCCGGTCGATCACGCGATCCCATAGTAGATCGACCCTCCATAGGGATGCAGGAACTGATTCGTGGCAAACGGATCTGTATCGACCACCCACTTGGAGTCGGTCAGGTTCTTCCATGTCGACTTGGTGCCGGTGCGGTAGACGTCCTTGGGATCGACGAAACGGCGGTCGAACTGATTCAAGAGTACGAGATACCCGATCAGCTCGCCGGCCGGGATGACGTAGCTCCGACCGGCCCTTGTCTCCCAGTTCAGAGACTGATTCGGCCCATCGAGAGCAGGCGGGCCGATGGGAGAAGCCTGCGGCGATGCCGGAGCTCTCAGCTCATCGGTGGTGGCAGGCTCCTGAGCGAATCCTGTGCCGGGCGACACGAGGACGAAGGTGCCAGTGAGGAATGCCCGCAGGAACTTGCTGGCTTGCTGGAATCTGCGCATCACCGGGCCGGGCCTCAGAGCCGTCCAGTCAGAAGGAGTATGAGCAGGATCAGAAGGAGTAAGCCGACTCCACCACTGGTGGTAATACCCCCAGTTGGTGCTGTGTGGCCAGGTCGGCAAAGCACCGATGAGAAACAGAACCAAGAGAACAATAAGAATTGTGCTGAGCAGGTTGCGACTCCTTCCTCTCCGATAAGACGATACAACGGTCAGGACCAGATGACCCGTGAGGGGCTACCTGTAAGACTACGCCTGTCGATGACGAGGCATCTGTTCAGAGTTGCTCAGGTTGGAAAAAATGATGGGGCCGCGCAGCACCATTAAGGGGAAGCCATCCTCTTCTGCTGGAGGACTGCTGCTATATTCGGCTAGCAGGTTCTTGACAAACTACCAAGCCACTGCAGAAATGCGCATGCCAGAACAGCTGTAGACGCTGTCAAAAGTAGTCGCAGGCTGTCCAGAAAGGCCAGACTTCTCACCCGCCCAACCCTGGCGCGCCAAGACGCGTCTTGTCCCAAGCAAGGCCGCAGCAAGCGGAGAGGCGAAAAGCGTACTCTCGGCAGTACGTTGAGCCTCTGCGCGCCGCGAGAACGCTGCTGGCGGCCTTCCTGAACAGCCTGCTAGTCGTGGAGCACGATACTGAGGAAGGAGCTATGCACGTGGACACCACCGTTGTACTCCAAGAAGCCCAGCTTCCGAAGCTTGTTCATGAAGAAACTCACCCGTGACCTCGTGGTGCCGACCATTTCGGCCAGCATCTCCTGACTGATCTTCGGAATGATCGCCTCCGACTTGCCGTCTTTCCCAAAGTGGGCCATCAGCAGCAGCACTCGCGCCAGCCGCTTCTCGCACGAGTTAAAGAGTTGATCCACCAAGTCTTCTTGGATGCGGATGTTGCGTGTCAGGAGATAGGCAAGGAACTTCTCGGAGAAGCTGGGGTCGTCGTGGAACACACGAATCATCGCTTGTTTGTCAATGCGGACGAGCGTGGAATTTGCCGCGGCGGTCGCCGTGGCCATGCATACCAGCTGCCCGGCAAGACACCCTTCCCCGAAAAAAATTCCCGGCCCCAGCATCGCGATGACGGCTTCTTTGCCCTGCTGCGAGACCACGGTGAGCTTGACCTGGCCGGTCTGAACATAGAACACGGCATCCGCCGCATCCCCTTGCGAAAAAATCAGTTGACGCTTTGCGGACTACAGCAATGTTGTGCCGAGGACGACTTTTGCGAGAAAGGTCTTGGGGACAAACTGCGGAGGTTGCTTACGCGCCATCAGGGGAACTCCATTCAAAAGAAGGGACAGCACCTACAGCACGCCGGTGCCTGACACGCGTGGTTATTATGAAAACATGACGTATTGCTGTCAATCAGGGGAGGCCAGATGTCTGTTCCCTCTCATAAGCCCGTTACTTCTTCTGGGGGAGGGTATCATCTCTCTTCGTACTCCTGTCCCGTTCTATCTTGCATGCACCGATTTCGCAGGTCTTCGCTTTGGCTTCCTGTCTCTCCAGGCAGGACTTCTTATCCTCTGCGCTAATCGCACTCTCGCGGCATTGCTTCAGCTGGTCCTGCGCGGCCTTGAGACAGTCTTCGCAGAGGTGTTGTGCATGCGCTGGAGCGCCGAGAAACAGAAGTGACACTACGACACACGCGCGTAGGACGTTCATAACGGGACCTCCTGTGAGCAAAGGGGATAACCGATTGACCGCACGTTCAGTCAGCCGCGATCAACCAACTCGAAAGCCGCTTGGATCTCGGCGAGGACGCGCAATTTCTGGGTCATGTCGAGGCCCTGAGATTCCGCCAGATCATGGGCGCAGAACTGGAGGAAGGGGATCAGCGTACGGCACTCATCCCGCAAATGTCGATCGAAGGTGAAACGCCGCAGGTTGGGTTCGACCATCTTACGGGCTTCGCTCTCGTACCGGGGATCGGCATGATCGAGCCCCCTCAGGGTCTCCACCTCCTGCTCCAACGAGAGTCCAAGCTTCTTCATCATGGCCAGAAGGAAATCCAACCGCACCCGGCCTTCAGTCCATTGGGTGGCGATGTGCCCATCGAGAGACAAATCGGGCACGACCGCCCTGCGGATCGTGCCGTTGGTGGCGCGTCCCCATCGCCCCAGCCATTCACGAGCGGTCCCGAATGCATAATAGATCGCGGCAACGCCGGCAATCAGGCCCAGCAACATGAATAACAATGACGTTGCATCCAGATTCTGCATCATAACTTGTCCGTGACCTTTGCTGCTCGCGCATGAAAATGTCCGGTCAAATTCCTATGTACAGCAGGATTTCGACGCGGCGATTCATTTGCCGCCCTTCTTCAGTCTCATTACTGGCGATCGGCCGGATGTCCCCGAACCATTCGACGATGAAACTCTGTGAATTCCCCCCGTATGCCTTCATCGCACGTACCGTGTGCGTCGCACGAGCTTTGGATAAGGCTAATTTTTCGAAATACTGGGTGGAAGGGTCGGAGGCTGGAGCCTTGTCGGCATGCCCAGCCACTCGGATTTCTTTGAACGATGCCGCGGTGAAAACTATTCCCATCCGGGTCAGCACGTCGATGCCGTTCAGCGTGATCTCAGGACTCCCGGCGTCGAAGAGGAGCCGTTCGGCAATCACGATGGTGAGATGATCGCTGGTCCGTTGGATACTGATGTCACCATCGCGCAAGGCCCTTCGTAGCACCTGCTCCAACTCATGCTGCACCTGCCTGAGCCGCTGCTCAGTCGGGTCTGCACATCCGGCCACCAGCACCAGACTCATCAGCACATTTGCGAGGACGGTCACGGTCTTCACGGTTTCTCGCTCCCGCGGCTTCCGCCTGTCACCGACAAGCCTCGTTGCGCTGCATCGCAAGAAGTGTCGTCACGTCATGAGGCTCTCCTGGCTCCACCGATGAGCAACATGATACCGCCGACGAGCGCCAATCCCCCGACGAGGGGCGTCAGCGGAATGGTCTCTTTCTTGTCGACCGTGGCTTGGAGTGGGCCGAGGTCGATCACTTTTTCACGGGTGGTATACGTAATGCCTTGGTAGGTGAACGCGACGATGCCGAGCATAATGAGCGCAATGCCGAGAATCGTTGCTGTTTTCATAGTCCTATCCTTTCGCATGCGAACATGACGGGCTGCTTCTTCCCTGCGATGCCAATCCCTGTGCATGAGACGGGGGCGCCGCGGGCGAGCTCGAGCAATTGCCACAGATCTCTCAGTACGCTGTCCGTCCGCGCCGGTTGGTCAGGGCCAGGACGACCAGGACCAGCAGAATTACACCCAACCCGCCACTCGGGTAATAGCCCCACTCGGCGCTGTGCGGCCAGGTGGGCAGCGCGCCAACGAGCAACAAAATCAGCAATACGGTCACAATCATATTCATCGTGGGCCTCTTTTTTCTCCGCGTTCAACCTATCGGCTCTCAGCTGCGTCTAGACATTCTACCGTCACGCGTTTTTTTCGCCAGACAGCCGCTCACGCTCCCGTGACATCGCCGCACGCCCGACCTCCACCGCGTCGGTCAGGACCGTCTTGTTCTCCCGGACGAACTCGCGGCCTCTGTCCACCGCCTGCTCCACGACCTGGGTGGCGGTATCGGCGAACTCATGGATATTCTCTTCCGCTCGCCGCGCATAGCCTCGCAACTGCTCTCGTGACTCACGGCCGGACTGCGGCGCCAGCAACAGCGCCATCGCAGCGCCCAACAACCCTCCGCCCACAAACGCCAATCCCACGGCTCCCAGTGAACAGCCTCTGTCATTTCCCATTATGCGTCCCTCCTTCTCGGTGAATGTGTGACTTGACGACGGTCGTCGTCGCCCTCAACCCCGCCACCATGCTGGCCAGGCTGACCAACAACGACCGGCTCGTACCTCCGACCATCTCATGAACCCGCTGCACGGTGTCGCCCAATGCACCGGCGGCGTGCAGCAGCACTGCTGCATGCTCGACTCCTCCCTGCGCCTGCGCAATGAGCGCGTTCAGGTTCTCAGTCGTGGCCCGCATCTCTTTGAGCAACAACGGCAGCTCGGCATTCATCTGGACCAGCAGATGTTCTGATTCGGCCACCGGCCTCCTGAGCTGTCTCAACAGCGGAACCAACGCGTTTACCAGCACGACTAACGCCCCCGCCCCCACACAGAGGGCAATCTCGACAATCATCACGCGCCTCCTCCGCTATGCGGCTCTGCGAGATGGAAATTCTTCACACGCCAGATCATCGAAGGACACCGAATACCCAGAGGACGACGAGCAAGGTGAACGGCACTCCCAGTAGCCAGAGAATAAATGCCTTTCCCATGGTGCACCTTCTTTCCCACCCGATTAGCGACCCGAGCGATGAGGTTGAGATTCAGAACCGAGGTCCTTCAAGAGACTGGACAGATCCTCGGCATGTTCTTCTTCTTGAGCGAGGATCTGCTCCAACACCTTACGGGTCGTGGGATCATCCGTGCCGACACAGGTGACCATTTCTTGGTAACTGTCGATCGCGATCCGTTCGGCAATCAGGTCTTCTGTAATCATCTCCAGCAAGGAGTCCCCTTCGACATATTCCGAGTGGCTCCGGTTCAGCAGCCCTTCAGGAGATAAGTCCGGCTCACCCCCGAGTTGAACGATGCGTTCGGCCAATTGATCGGCATGGGCCTGTTCCTCAATAACATGCTGGAGAAACTCGGCCTTCACGCTGAGAGAATTGATCCCGCTGGCCATGAAATAATGGCGCTTGTAGCGAAGGATGCAGACAATTTCCGTGGCGAGGGCTTCGTTCAGCAGCTTGATCACTGTCTCCACTTTGGCCTTATAGCCTGCGGTCATGGCACCGTCCTCGATCCCCTGCCGTGCCCGAGCCCGGAGCGTCTTCACATCTGTCAGACCGATGGTTTCCCTCACGATTTCCTCTTTCCGGGACCTCCGAGGTACTGCTGTTTCAGGTTGTGTCGTTGTCGATGTGGCTTCTTTGATCGATGTAGTGTCTTTCACGATTCTCTCCTTTCGGCGAATGCCCCGTTTCTAGTGTCCCGATTACGAGTCACCCGAGGCTTGCCTGTCATTCTCGGACAGCTTCCACGAATGCCAGCTCGCAACGCGACATCCGCCGCATCAACGTGGCCGCCATGTTCCGCTCGCCGACGTGCCTGGTGATCCGGGCTGCGGCTGGGAACTGTGCTTCCGGCGGCCTGCCTGGGCGAGGGCCAGACACAGCGCAGGGGCAACGGGACGCCATGAGATGGCGGGTTGGTTCAGCGGCATCAATATGTTGTTCCCCATTGCTCAGGCCCTCTCTTTCATCGTGAGGTCGTTGGTTCATCTCTCGTGAATCGCATCCATTCAGTGGGGCTGCTTCCCCAACATTGTGGCCACGGCTGTTGCTGCCGCCGATCCGCCTCTTTTATGAACGCATCTTTTTTCTCGCCATACCGCCCCTGAACTTTACCGATGAACGTGTCGTCGTTGCCTTCGATCTGTTTCGCGCTGTCATCGATAAAATTGCCATACTGCTGTTTCAGTTCGCCTTTGAACTGCATCCATTTCTCTTTGAGTCGATCCGCGTTCATACGGTCTCTCCCCTTGAGCGGTTCTCTCGATCTGGCCCCGTCTTCATGATCTTCTCCATGCAAGATTAGTATCGCGAGAAGACCGGCAGCAGTCTGGTCAAAATTGCTCAGATTAGGGAGTATGAATCCGATCGCAGCTTGGCGCGCATACCGCTTGTGCGACTCGAATGGGATTCGAGGCTTCACTCTTTCAGACAGGTTGACACGCGAGGCGGGCGGGATGGATGAGCGCTGATCTGGTTCATCTGGTCAGTCTCGTGCAACGACATAGACCAAATACATACGAGAGACCAACCAGTCCTTGCGCTTCACGGCTGCCGAAAGTTCCCGCTCCCGCTAAGGCTGGCAGTGTGTGGAGGCTTGAGACCGCCGGCCGCTTCAGCAAGTCGGCATGGTGCCGCCTCCTTCTTGCTGAGGGTGACGGCGAGAGAGCATGTCAGGCACTGGCCTTCGTATGGCGAAAAGACAGCGCGTGGTCTGGTCAATATCGTGTCGTGTTGAACCATGTCATGAACTGCGGCCGATCCTTCTCCGTTAACCGCCCGCGGCCTGTATTGTGACCTCAACCGAATGTTCCTGCCGATCGTCCACAAGAGGAATCGCCTGATCGAATTGCTCGACGCCATCGACCGTCACGCTCGTCGCACCGTTCCCGGCCATGACGTGCGAGACGGTGATATGGTAGCGCGTGTCCCGGTATCGGTAGTGCAGCGTGAACTCCTTCCAATCCGCAGGGAGGCACGGAGCCACATATAACTTGTCGACTTCCAGCCTCACCCCGAGGAGTGATTCGACGATGAGCCGGTACATCCAGCCGGCTGAGCCCGTGTACCAGGTCCATCCTCCGCGGCCAATGTGTGGCGAAACCGCATAGACGTCGGCGGCGACCACGTAGGGTTCTACTTTGTAGGTCGCGGTCCCCTCCGGAGATCTCGCATGGTTGATCGGGTTGATCATGGACAGCAGTTCCCACGCGCGCCGTCCGTCTCCCAATGCGGCGAACGCCATCGCCGCCCAGATCGCCGCATGCGTATACTGCCCGCCATTTTCTCTCACCCCCGGGACGTACCCTTTGATGTAGCCAGGATTCAACGTCGACTTGTCGAATGGCGGATCCAACAGTTGGATCAGCGCAGAATCCCGGCGCACAAGGCGCCGATCCACCGCCTCCATCGCCATGTGCGAGCACGCGGCATCCCCTGCCCCGGAGAGCACCGACCAGCTTTGTGCAATCGAATCGATCTGGCATTCGGGGTTACTCGCCGACCCAAGAGGTGAGCCATCGTCAAAGTACGCACGGCGATACCATGCTCCGTCCCAGCCATGCTGCTCGAGATGCTGGCGCAGGTCATGCGCCTCCGTCTGGCAACGTTGCGCGAAGGAGAGGTCGCCACGCAAGCGTGCCACCTTCGTGAACTGCATGAGCACGTCGTAGAGAAAGAACCCCAACCAGATGCTCTCGCCTCTGCCCTGCTTGCCGACCATATCCATGCCGTCGTTCCAGTCGCCGGATCCGATGAGTGGGAGGCCGTGCTCCCCGCGTGTGAGGCCTTTCAGAATGGCTTGCACGCAATGCTCATACAAGCTGGCCGTCTGTTCAGATCGGCCCGGCAGATCGTAATACGAATCCTCCTCCTGATTGACCGGGCGGCCTTCGACGAAGTGGATGGGTGCATCCAAGACCCCGCTATCTCCTGTGCTCAGCACGTATCGGCATGCCGCCAACGGCAGCCAGAGGTAATCGTCCGAACAGCGTGTACGCACACCTCGTCCTGTAGGGGGGTGCCACCAATGCTGGACATCACCTTCCTGAAACTGGCGGGCTGCGCACAGCAGAAGATGCTCGCGCACAAGATGCGGCGCGGTGTGGATGAGCGCCATGGAATCTTGCAATTGATCGCGGAACCCGAAGGCGCCCCCCGATTGATAGTATCCGCTCCGCGCCCATAGACGGCATGCGAGCGTTTGGTACATCAGCCAGCCGTTGGTCAGCACGTTCAGTGACTGGTCCGGGGTCTCCACCTGCACGGCACCGAGCGCGTGCGTCCAATATTGCCACACCGCTTCGAGAGCGCCCCGCGCAGCCGCAGATCCCCGAAAGCGATGGATTAGATTTCCGGCATCATCCGCATCCCGCCCGACGCCGGACCGAAAGATGATCTCACGCTCTTGTCCGTCGGCCAGTTCGAATGGAACATGGATCGCGGCGCAGGGATCGAGACCGGCCCCCACGTTGCCCGAGAGCCCGGACGCCGCCATCGCCGCGGGATTGCGCAGCGAACCGTTGCGCCCGATAAACTCAGTCCGGTCTCCACTGATGGTTCGAGTCGTCTCGTCCACGTCAAAAAACGCCATCTTTCCGGCGAACTCCGGGTGATAGGAATTTCTCGCGAAGATCGCGCCGCTCTTCGCGTCCAATTCGGTCACGACGTGCATCGCCGATTTCGGCCGCAGATCTCCCAACACCCATTCCATATAGCCCGTCGCGGACAGTTTGCGCCTCCGGCCCGACTCGTTCCTTACTTTTAAAACCATGAACTTGATCGATGCATCCAGGGCCACGTATACCCATAGTTCTGAGCGAATGCCGCGCTCCGTATGCTCGAAGACGCTATAGCCGAAGCCGTGCCGGCTGACATACGGGGTCGCCCCGCGGCTGGGCAGCGGCGTGGGAGACCAGAAGTGGCCCCGCTCTTCGTCACGGAGGTAGAGCGCTTCTCCGCTCGCATCGCTCACCGGGTCGTTGTGCCAGGGAGTGAGGCGGAATTCGTGGGCGTTCTCATACCACGTATAGGCTTGGCCGCTTTCCGAGATGACGGTGCCGAAATGCGGATTCGCCAGCACGTTCACCCACGGTGCCGGGGTCACATGTCCGTGCGCGGTCGTGACGACATACTCGCGGCCATCAGGTGTGAACCCTCCCAGCCCATTGAAGAACATGAGATCGTGGCGTGGGACCGCCGCGGACGGCAAGGGTTCGGTTCGGCGGGTCCGGGTTGGTATCAGGCGCAGCACCGTGACGTCCGTATAGACGCGACGGGCAACCTGGTCCGCAAGCGATCCCCGATTGTCGGTGAGAATGACACGGGCGACCGATTGCAGCAGAATGCGGTCTTCGTTCGAGATCTGGTCGATCGGGCGGACGAAGATGCCGCCCGGTCGATCCATCACCTGTGCCTCGAGACCCGAGGCAATCAGCCCCATGATCTGTTCGTGAAGGACTTGCCGGTACCCGGTGTGGTCTTCATTCCAGATCACCAGGTCCACCACTAACCCCTTAGAGCGCCAATAGGCGTGAGCCTGTACGAGCTGGCGCACCAGATCGATATTAGCCGGATTGCCGATCTGCAACAGCACGATCGGCAAATCGCCTGAAATCGCGTAGCCCCAGAGCCCGGATTGCCCGCGGCGGTTTTTGATCAGATCGCTCGGGTCGGCCCGCAGGGAGGAATTGGCGTAGAGGATAGAGTTGGCCAGGCAGCCATAGAGTTGCGCATCGGCCTCGGTGGCATTCAGCTGCCGCATGACCACCTGATTATGGGTCCAGGCCAGATCGAAGACGCGGTCGGCCAGTCGCCGATCGTGGTATTTCTCAGCCAAGCCCAGACAGATGTCGCGAGTGTCGCCGATGCCGGTCACCAGATCGATCGTGGCCGATTCTTCAGGATCGAGCGTAATCCGACACCGGATGGCGACAATCGGATCGAGCACGGAGCCCTCGCTGCCGGACAGCGCCACAGCCCCTTGTCGCGCGCCGGATCCGCCCATGGCTTGCGGATCGGCGGTGGTGTGGCCGCGGCCGATGAACTGGAGGCGGTCCGTCTCGTAGGACATCGTTCCGGCGTCTGCTCCATGCACGGCCATGAGATGACACATCCATGGCGAGTGTTCGTCGACGGAGCGGGGCCTGCGCGTACAGAGAATCGCTTGTTGTTCGCGAACGATCTCGGTCTGCACAAAAAGATTGCTGAACGCCGGATGGAGGGCGTCTGCCGCAGGTGAGGCGAGCACGACTTCTGCGTAACTCGTAATCTCTATCGTTCGGCGAATCCTTGAGCCGTTGGTGATGCGGGTTCGACGTAATTCGATGTCGTCTTCCGGAGACACCACGATTTCGGTATACGTCTCGACATCGTGGTCACGCCGGCGAAACTCAGCCCGTCCCTCGGAAAAGATGACTTCGTAGGACTTCGGTGGCATAAGTGTCGGCTGATAAGCCGTGGACCAGACCTCCCCGCTCGTCACGTCGCGGATGTAACAGAACGTCCCCCAGTTGTCGCAGGTACTATCTTCCCGCCAGCGTGTCACGGCGAGGTCCCTCCAACGGCTATAGCCGCCACCTGCATTCGTGATCATCACGTGATACCGGCCGTTCGACAATAGGTGGACTTCCGGGATCGGCGTGTGCGGACTGCTGAATCGGCGCACCGGCGTCTCCCATCCACTGGCAGCCGTCTGGACGTCGGACAACTCGACAGTGGGCGAATACAATGCCGTGGCCTTTGGAATCCGCTCTTGCAGCAGCAGCGTGGTCGCCTGGAACATGGGATCCGACTCGAATCGTTTCTGCATCGGACGGTCCAGGAGCAGGTAGGCCAGGGATAGCAAGCTCATGCCTTCGTGATGGGCCATGTACGATCGAACCACGGCACTCGATTGCCCGCGTGGGAGCCGGAAAGGCGTATAGTCGATCGCTTCATACATCCCGAATGGTCCTTCAACTCCTTCAGCCGAGAGCCGCTGCAAATTCAGGCATGCCGCCTCGGGCGCCACCATCAGCGCAAGCGCCGAGGCATAGGGTGCAATCACGACATCGTCGGCCAGCCCGCGTTTGAGTCCCAGTCCGGGCACGCCGAACGCGCGGTACTGGTAGTTGAGATGCACATCGATCATGTTATAGCCGGATTCCGAAATGCCCCACGGGACGCTGCGCTGCCTGCCATATTCGATCTGTCTCTCCACCGCCGCCTTGCAGGTTTGGTCGAGCAGGGAGTTCTCGTAGGTCGGCATCACTAACAGCGGCATGAGGTACTCGAACATCGACCCGCTCCACGAGATCAGTGCCGACCCTCCACCGGCGGTCGTGAGGAGACGCCCGAGCGCAAACCAGCTTTCTTGCGGCAGTTGTCCCTGTGCAATTGCCACGAAACTGCACAATCTCGCCTCCGACGCCAGCAGATCGTAGTAACTCGAATCCCGCCGGCGCTCGCCGACGTTGTAGCCGATCGCGAGCAAATGACAGCCCTTGTCGAACAGGAAATCGTATTCCACATTCGCAAAGTGACCGGCTTGACGTGCCAGGGCTTCGACCGCCGCGATTCGTTCTCGCGCGCGCTGGCTAGCCTCCGCGATGAGTGCATGCAGACGATCAACCCATGCATTCCCCTCATGCGTCGGCTCCAGGTCCATTCGATGTTCGATGGCCGGTAGACACACCTCGTCAAGGCGCGCCAATTCTCGCAATGTGGGGATCTCGTCGATGTCGCCACATTCGATAAGCCTGTTCTGTGAGGCCGACAGCAAGGCCCATGGAGCGAGAAACATGAGATCCGCGAGGGCGTCTTGGCATTGCAGGGCAAGTGCGCGCGCCCACCAGGCCGCCTGGCTCTCAGGGACCGCCTTCACGTTCGAGTGTATCTCCTCGGCGGTCGTCGCCAGCCGGTCGAGACAGAGCCGCGCCGTCGTAAGCGTCGTTGGCCGGGTCTCGCAGGCAGCATCCAGATGCTGCTGAAAGTGCGCGAGTTGGACCGGAATGGCTCCCCCGAGCCTATCTTCGAGGATCCTGAGGGTGTCGCTGAGCCCGTCGAAGAATCGCGACCCCAGGATTTTCTGATCAGGGAGTGCGAGCAGACCCGGCCGAAGTGTCAGCAGATGGCCTGCAAGGTTTCCGCTGTCCACCGTCGACACATAGGTCGGCAGCAACGGTTTCAGCGATTGCGTGTCGTACCAGTTGTAAAAGTGCCCCCGATGCCGCTCCAACGCTTTCATCGTGTGGAGCGCATTCGACGTGCGTTCGATGAGTTGTCCGACCGACAGGTAGCCGAAGTCGTATGCGGACAAATTCGCGAGCAGCGCGAGCCCCATATTCGTCGGCGACGTGCGATGCGCGACGACGGCCACGGGATGCTCCTGATAATTGTCAGGCGGCAGCCAATGATCACCCGCCCCGACGAACTGCTCGAAGAAGGCCCAGGTCTTTCGGGCGAGCTTCCGAAGAAAGATCGTCTGGTCGGCCGTCAGATTCGCGTCGCGCCGAACGATCGGTTGGCTGATAAACCACGCGATCGCAGGGGAGGTGAACCAGAGACTCAGGATGGGCATCGCGACACCGAAGACGCCCGGCTCCGACAGCGCCAGGCAAACCACTGCGGCCGTGGCAAGAACGGGTCCGAGCCACATCGTCCGACAGTAGGCGACGAGGTCTGTGCGGCGATCGAGATCCGGGTGACTTGACGGGCTCCACTCCAGCAGTCGTGTCTGCGTGACCGCCATTCGCCAGATCGTGCGCACAATCGCATCCACACTGACGAACGCCTCGTAGGGAAGGAATGCGATCGTCAAAACCGTCTGAAGGACGTGGCGGCCGGCCGTGCGGAGCGCGGTGGCGGCATGCTGCTCCGGCAACACATCCTCCGGCTTCTGAAACAGATCGAGAATCGCGGCGAGTATAGGAGGAATCAGGACGATGCCGATCACCGACAGGGTCCACAACCAGAACGGGGATACGACCGTCCAGCCGAGCAGCAACAGGAGGGTCAATGCCGACGGGACGAGACTTCGCCGGAGGTTATCGAAGAGCTTCCATCGAGACAGTCCGGAGAGCGGATTCTTCTGACGCCGCCCTCCGGGACCTGGGACGCGCGGCAGGATCCACCCCGCAAGCTGCCAATCTCCACGGATCCAGCGGTGCCGCCGGCTCATATCCACGCTGTAGCAAGAGGGATTCTCCTCGTATAAGTGCACATCGCTCAACAGCCCAGCCCGCGCGTAGCATCCTTCCAGCAGATCGTGGCTGAGAATCCGGTTCTCGGGACAGCGGCCTGCGAGGGCGCGTTCGAACGCGTCTACCTCATAGATCCCCTTACCGATGAACGAACCTTCAGCGAACAGGTCCTGGTAGACATCGGAGACGGCGCGCGTATAGGGATCGATACCTGGCTCACTCCCGTGGAGTCGCGCATAGTGCGATCGGCTCGTGCCTGGGAGGCTCACGGCGACGCGTGGCTGCAGGATGCCATATCCTTCGCAGACCCGCTGTTTGGCTTCGTCGTATCGCGCACGATTCAGCGGATGTGCCATCGCGCCCACGAACTGCCGCGCCGCATCGCGCGGCAATTGTGTATCCGTGTCGAGGGTGATCACGTATTGCACGTTCGACAGCACGGTCGTCTCACCGACGATCAGTGAGAAGCGATCCGGTGAGCCACCGCGAAGCAGCTGGTTTAAGTCGGCAAGTTTTCCTCGTTTTCGCTCATATCCCATCCAGATCCGTTCCTCAGGATTCCACCGGCGGGGGCGATGAAACAGAAAGAACGCATCGCGCGTCACCTCTCTGTACTTTTCATTCAGCGCTTCGACTCTCTTCTGAGCCAGCCGCAAGAGGGGCTCATCTTCAGGAAGTGTTTCCTCATGCGCGTCTCGAAAGTCGGTCAACAGGCCGAAATATAGGTATTCGTCTCGATTGGCCAGAAACCGGACTTCGAGCGCTTCGGTCAGCTCATCGATATGTTCAATGCTGCTCAGCATCGTCGGAACCACGACCAGCGTGCGCAACTCCGGGGGGATGCCGCCGGTGAGGTCCAGTCGCGGCAGCGCATGTGGTGTCACCAGCCTTGTTGTAAGCCAATTCACCAGCGCCACCGCCAATTGACTAGTGCCGAGCAGGGACAGGAGGCCGGCCAGCGCGAGGACCCAACCCTCCATACCCTCGATAGACACCTGTGCCAGCAAGCCGCCGGTGAAGCCCCCCGTCATCAACGCGATCGTGCCGACATACAGGAGCAACGGAACCCGGCTGCTCGCTTGCTGAAGCGCGTCGTATGTGGAGAGGCGCACCTCTGCCGTTCGTTCGAGCTGCGGCACCCCCTTGTCGATCAGGTAGAACCCAACATGGATTTCTCGACGGTCGCCGCCATGCCCGCTCGCGCTCTGCTGCGCGAGACGGATCGCATGGCGCGCCACTTCGCTTTCGGAGAGCCGGCTACTCCTCGCCATTTTCTCCACCACATGGCGGTAGCGATCGCGGGTCGCAAAGTCCATCTTGCCGTAGGCGGCTGCGGGATCCTCCCGCAGCGTCTGCTCGACCACACTCATCGTCTCAACGAACGTGCGCCAGTCCATCGTGCCCAGAAACCGGAGACTGCCGATGCTGTTGCTGATGGAGACCTGATCGACGGCCTGCTGTTGGTTTTCCGATTGCACCGACTGTTCAATCGTCAGGCCGGACTCGGAGAGCTGCTGCTCGATCCAGGTGAGGGGCAACGCCAATGCGGGGCTCTGTCCCTGCAGCCGGCGCGCGAACTCCGCTACAAACGCACTCGCCATTGGCGGGCTCGACCGCGCCATATCCGCTGTCACCAGAATCAGACTTTTGGGATCCTTTTCGGCGATCTCCATCATCTGATCCGCCCAGTAGTCGGCGCGATTACGGTCGATCCTGTGCGCGGCGATGCGCGTGGCTGCGCGCCGGAGATTCTCGATCAGGGCCAGGCGGAGCATAATCGGGATGGCCCATAATTCGCCTAACGTGAGGCTGGTCATCGTTTGGTAGGCCGCCACGAAACGGCTGAGGCTTCCCGGATCGACTCGTCCATCGCCATGCGAGATCGTTTCAAGCGCGATGGCATACACACGTGGAAGCCCGACCGATGAGCCATTCAGTAAGCGAGGCAGCTCCCGGCTGTACCCCTTGGGCAAATGTCTCTTGGCCGTGCGAATCTGCTCTTCGATGAGATAGAAATTATCGAGCAGCCATTCCCCCGCCGGCGTAATCCGGCGGTTCGCCTTGACCGCTTCGGCCAACAGATCGCGCACGCCGACCAGCACGTCTTCATTCTCAGCCAGCCTGCTTAGAAGCTGGTCTGGGGCCTGTCCCGGACTTAACTGGTGCTGACCAGCCAAAATCTTGCCATGTTGTTCCATTTGATCGGCGCTAAAAAGCTCCGAACGCAGCGGAGGCTCGCCACCGGCGTATTTTTCTGCCAAATCGTTTTCAGGAAAGCTTGCTCTCAGATGGAGCAAGCTGCTGAGATTGATCTTGCTGCGGACCTTCATCTATGAGGTCTCTTTCTTCGAGGCGAGGTCTTGCGAACCAGTCCGCAATCAGGTGAAGGATGTGGATGCCGCTCTTCGGCGCGTCCGACCGAAGGCCACGTTCGGGTCGAGACGAAGGTCTCAAGGCCAACGTGTATGTCGACGTCCAATGCGAAACAGAAGATCGAGCGCTGGCGAGTAGACTGAGTGAGCAGCGGCTGCATCCTTCCCCTTGGACCGTTGATCCTGGCAACACCCGCGCAACTGCGATCTACGTCAGACTGTAGGAGTCCAGGAACTCCTCGCTCGCCGCGCCTGACATGAGGAGGGAGGTGCGTGCCAGAGGCCTGACCGATCGAAGGCTCGTCACAAGGCAGCACGCTAGCAATCCACGCGCGCAAAGTTTTTTTCAACTCTATCCAACTCGACGGAAGGCCGTCTGGTCAAAATTGCTCAGCCTGAAGAATCCAGAGGCAGGCAATTTCACGCTCGCGTGGTCGGAGCCCACAAGTCTCGTGAAGGGAAAACTACTGGCGAAGGACGATTCCCTGTTTTTCGGTGAACGTGTGCCTGCACGACGGTCTCGCAGCCAGAAAGACCGCCGCCCGCTGTCCAGGTCGACCGGCAGGACATGCCGGGATGAGCACGTGCAGTGCTCATCCCGAGCATGATCCGACGGACGGCTACTTCACGCAGGCAATCTTCATCGACTCAATGTCGTTGGACATGTCCAGCTTGGACAGATCCGGAATGCGCTGCCCCGATGCGAAGGCGATCTCCGTGGCTTTAAAATCCTTATCTTTATAGGCAAGCACCGTCGCGCTTGATCCGACAATGACGCTTTGAATGTCATTGTTCCAATCCCGACCATTGAGATCCTTCAGCGAAGCGTACTCTTTGGGGCCCTGAATTTTGACATGGGGATCATCAGCGTCGTACTTGGTGTCATCGAACACCTCGATCCAACAGTTCTTATCGACCAGCTGCAGCTCCATATCCGCAGCCTCTGCAGACAACGCGCCTACGGCGATCAATCCACCCACGATGAACATTTTAAATAACGACATAGCGGCCTCCTTGGGCTAAGAAATAAAGGTGAACGTCCGGGCAGATACACGTAGCCTATTTATTGTCGGTCGGTTCGGTCGTCTGCTCTTTGGCGGGCCAGCATAGCCAATAGGCCTTCCGCCGTCCGCCGATTGGACGCGAATAGGAAGGGATATGCGCTCTGAGCGCGCGTCCTAAACTCCTCCTGCTCCGCGGCTGGAATGTCCAGCAACAAGTCCAACGATGCGAGATATTCTCCATTCCCGCGTGCGATGTCCTGCTCAAGATTCTCGAACGCGACCGCGGCAAACAGACGCGCCTTTTGGCTTTGCTTGACGTAGCCATCGGCATCGAACATCTCCCCAGGACTCGTGCTCGATGTAAACTTGGCGAACGTATCGACCGTGGCTTTGGACGTGTTACAGGCAGTCGTAACGAGCCCGACGCCTGCCAGAACCAATGCCCCCACAAGCCTAGTCAACGTCATGATGCGCATAAGACAACCCTCCTGCTGTTGGCCCCCTCTCATGACGAGAAGGCCAACTCTTCTTGAGCACAGTAGGCCAATCCTAAAGACTGGCCCGCTCTCTATGCTTGAATTTCCACCGCCGACCTACTTCTTTGGCTGTACGTGTTTAATGGACACGGCGTGGTTTTTTTCCGTAGCCTGGGCCTCGATTTTTTCGCCGACATTGATGGAGCCATCCAGGGTCGTAGTCTTGTCGACATGCAGGCGGATTTCCTTGCCGGTCATGTCCTTCACCACGTAAAACTCCCCGTCGATCTTCAGCAGATCCCCGGTGACTGTCTGGTTGACTTGCACAGCCATGCCATCAGCTGCGTATGAAAGGGATGCTGCGCCGACACCGATGGCCATTGCACATACGAACAACCCGATGAGCTTTTTCATGACATAACCTCCTTGTACGTAATTGTGGTGTATCCGATTGCGCTGACTCTGTCGTTTCGAACTACAATGGGCGAGGCATTTCCCAATGCCTTAGGCCTTCTCTTTCACCGTGAGATCGTTCTTCACGGACTTCACCCCCGGCACGAACCAAGCCGTCCAGGACGCATTAGCGCTGGTCATGAGGTCCTTGACCTCGCCAGTCAGCGAGACAACTCCCGCGTTGGTCTGAACGGCAATATCAGCCTTCTTCAGATGTGCGTCCTTCGCAATCTTCTTTTGGACGCGTACCGTAATAGCCTCATCCTTCTCCTCCACCGCTTCACGCTTGGATGGAGCCACCACTTCGAGGTCGTTCTTCACTGTCTTGACGCCATCAAGCATTTTGGTAATGCCCTCCGCCGCCTGCTTGGCCGCGTCGGAATCGACCTTGCCTCGGAGCATTACGACGTTCTTCGTGGTCTCGACATCGATGTGCCGCCCTTTGACCCGACCATCGGCAGCAAGGGCGATCTTCGTTTTCGCCGTGAGCCACGTGTCATTGATCGGAGTCTTCTCTGCGGCCTTGTCCGCAGCGGTCACTGCTCCGGTGATGAATGCCCCACCAACAACCAGGGCCGTGCAAAGTGTCAGTACATAACCTGTGTTCATTGTCTTCCCCCTCACTGAAATGTGAAATTGCCCAGCGATCTCTCTCTCGTCTTGATGACTTTCCGTTAATGCGTCTTGATCTTCGTCGTATCCGGCGCGGACTTCAGATGCCATTGGTCAGCCCATTTCATGAGCTCATCTTTTTTGTCGCCGTACCGTTCCTGAACTTTGCCGACGAACTTATCGTAATTGCCTTCGATCTGCGTCAGGTCGTCATCTGTGAACTTGCCGTACTGCTGTTTCAGTTCCCCTTTGAATTGCATCCATTTTCCTTTGAGTTGATCTGCATTCATGCTGCACCTCCTTGATTGGGTCATGTGAATTTACGACTTCTACAGGCCGACGAAGCAGCAGAACAGGCACTGCCACTCGATTTCCTGACAGCTTGCCTCTCCAGCTTTCCGCCGGCCACTTCTCCATGTGCAGCCTCCTAGGAGATCTTATTGGCGCTTTCGACGATGCGCACGTCAGCCGCATGCGAGAGCTTCTCGC
Source organism: Nitrospirota bacterium (assembly GCA_030645475.1). NCBI lineage: Bacteria > Pseudomonadati > Nitrospirota > Nitrospirota bacterium. The sequence continues at coordinate 11,114 of JAUSMA010000029.1, read as the reverse complement.
GCGCATCCTTCGCAGATTGCATCGCATCTTGCGTGGCATTTTGCTGGCCTTCTTCTACCGATTTCCTCAGCGACATGACTGCCTCGTCCAGTGGCATATTACTTCCTGTCCGTTGCGCCTCTTGCGCCTGCCCCAAGGCTATTTGTGCATGGTGGACGAGCAAGCCGTTATTGCCCTGGCCCCCTGCGATCTCGGCAGCTCGCGCATGGTTATAGGCTGCGTTGACATTCCGGTCATAAAACGCATTCTCTTTTTGCAAATGCTTCACGCTCGGGTCGATCGTTGGTGCGCTCGTCATCGACGAGCAGGCAACCAATGTCAGCACGAACATGCACCCACCCGCGAATGCGCCAATCTTCTTGACCTGTCTCATGGGGACACCTCCTTGAATCGGTTAGAACCTGTAAACAATGAATTGAACCCGGTCACCGCATCAGCGCAGCCAGTACCGCTTGCTGCAATCCCTTCAGCTCTGATTACAGTCTGACGTGTAGATTAATTCCAGGCTGGTCAAAACTGATCAGGTCTGAAAAATATTATTCAAGGCATGCAAGATCGCACCTTCGCTGAACGAAGGCACCGATAATGACAGGGGACGTAGTCGTGAAGGACGATGTTGAGGAGGGCAATTGTGTACGGTTAACTCGCAGGTGCCGTCAATGAAGCCCAATTTGCGGAACGTAGTCGTGAAGCAACTGACGCGACAGTGCGTACTACCGGCGATGTCCGCCAGCATACCTTGACTGATCTTTGGATGAACCGTCTCAGGCTTATTGACTCTCCCGACGTGGGCAAGCAACAGATCGCAGGCTCCCGCTGAATCGCCAGGGCAATGATACGATAGGACCTCGGCCTCACTCGGCCGTTTTCCGCAACGCGCGGAGCGAACAGCGGATTTTGTTTCGATTCGGAGAAGACGATCTGCGCGGCTAGGCACTTTCAATTCAAGAATAATGCGGCAGCAACTCAGACTGGTTTGATTGTGCGCACAACAACTAGTGCCATTTCTCGTTCATATCCGAGGTGAGGCCATTCAACATGAAAGAGGAAACCCGGTCGTTGTCGGAAAGGCTAGACCGGCGATGCACCCCGAAGAGTGCTGACTTGAGTATCGGGGCTGAACGCTGACAAACACTACGGTTGAACGGTAATGTTATTCACAACCGTGTAACCCCCCTCCACTTGGCGTGCAATCTCCTCCGCTCGATTCTTATCGTGCGGAGTTGCCGCCACGCCGGTGAGATAGACGGTGTTCTCGACGGTCTTGACGCTGATCTGTGTCATCGTCTTGAGCGGACCGTCCGTAGCAAGATGCGCCTTCACCGCCGTCGTAATGCCCGCGTCGTCGATATAATGCCCCGTGGTCTGAGGATTCGATTGGCAACCGATGATAAGCAAGCTGGAAGCAGCTAGCGTCATCAGAACGTTTGGAATTCGGATCATGATAATAGTCCTCTCTTTGCTCACGTGAGCGCCCGTCAGGCCCTATGAAGATAGTGAAGCAGCCGTTACAGCCGACCCGTCAGCAACAGAATGAGCAACACCAAGAGCACCAAGCTGAGTCCGCCGCTGGGGCCATAACCCCAGTTCGCGCTATGAGGCCAGGTCGGCAAGGCGCCGACAAGGAGAAGGATGAGAATGACAAGAAGTATTGTGCTCACATATCACCTCCGATTAAGGATCTGTTCGATCTATCCCGCACCATAGTATTCAGCGATGGGCCACGCGAACCCCTGACAAGCACATCTCTTCGGTCTATCTCTAGCCGTTCACCGAACCGACTCTGATCCTGCTTCATCAACTTCACCGGCAAGTCCGCCCGGCACTGGAACATCGCACGGCGTCCGGATCGGGACTATGTCTAGTCTGCCCTGAGCACGATTCAGCGTCTGATCACAATTGCTCAGTCTGGAGGAAAGGTCTGGCCCCAATGGAAGTTTCGGTAACTCTTCGCCTGCTATCAGCCGTCGGTTCCAAAATCTTCTGGCTAGAAACCCGTCATCGGGTATTGTCGTGACGACCCTGCCCGAAGAATACAGGCGAGCCGCCCCTCGCCGACTATCGTCAAGTAGACGTTGCTGCGCATACTCCGCATTAATTTGTAATGTGAGCAATTGTGACCAGATTGCCGACTGCTTGTGAGATAGGCTTAACCAGAACTTACACATGCGCAGGCATGTGTCCATCCACAGGAGGGAACCATGAGATATTCCGCTATGGCGATGCTGGTGTTAGTCATGGGAGTTGGCGCCGGCTGCTCCATCACCGATACCGCGAGTGATTTACGCGGCATAAAAGGAGTTGACGGCGACAAGCTGACGCACATCAACACGAGGAACTATGCAATTAACCTGTTCATGAGCAAACCGATCGTGGGAGACGCCACACTCAACGCGACCGTCCAGAGCTTCGCGGATGAGGCCAAAAAAGTCGGCGCCACGAAGGTACGGATCGTACAATCTGACACGTCGGTCATGTGGTATCTCATTCCAGGATTGGGGTTCATTTTCACCCCGGTATACACGAACGTCGCGGGAGACGCGCTGCTTCCGTAGTCGAAGCGTGATACCCGACGAGCCCTGGTTTCAAGGATATCTCCCAAGGGGGTCCATGACCCGCGAGGGAGGTATCCTGCCGCAACGTGAGACTGGTTTCTCCCGTGATACCGACGTACCAAGATGGATGTCTTCTGAGAGGTGACCGGGGTCACGAGTGACCCGGTGAATTCGCCGGCCTTCCCGCCGCGTCGACCACAAGTGGAGATCAGGGTGTGAGCCGAACCAAGTCAAACCAATGTGTGGTGGAACGCGGCCTTACGTGGCCCCTAGTCACGCCCGCTCCGCCTATCCCAGTATCCACTGCGCATGCGTTCCGCATGGAATATGTGGAGATTACTCGGCTCGACACACTTCTGAAGGCCTTGCCCTCTCACGTCTTGGGTATCGTCCGTCATGACCGGAATCACGGGGAGCCCCGTGATTCCGGTGCCTGCCCGGTTGTCTACCTCGATCTTCCACAATTGAACGGGCCTCCGTTGGCCGAGATATGGGCGAGCACCCAGCCAGTCACCTATCACCAGGCCGAGGACATCCACTGCGCCATGAACGATGAGGTGCTCTTTGGCGCATTGCACGTAGAAGAACGCCCGGGCACGCAGTTGGATACCGTGACCTACAACGCCTATCGACGCCTGCTCGTCCAAACCCGTGCCCTGGGCTACCCTCATCTGTTGCGGATGTGGAATTACTTCCCCCACATCAACCGTGAATCCAACGGGCTTGAACGATACCAACAATTTTGCGCCGGCCGCTACCAGGCCTTGGCCGAGGGCCTTTCTGGCTTCCCTCGCACCCTGCCTGCGGGAACCGCCGTCGGGACATTGTCCGGCCCGCTGAGCATCCACTTTCTGGCAGCCAAGCTTCCGGGAACGCATGTCGAAAATCCACGCCAGGTGCGCGCGTACGAGTATCCTCCTGTGTACGGTCCGCGCAGCCCGTCGTTCGCGAGAGCCACCCTACGACCCTCCGTCTCCGGGGCCAATCTGCTCATCGCCGGCACGGCAAGCGTGGTCGGTCATATCAGTGCTCACATCGGCGAGCCTCACAAACAGACGCTCGAAATACTCTACAACCTGAAGGCACTACTCACGCAGACAGAGCGGCTTCATGGAATCTCTCGCGGGCAGTGGTCCGGGCAGGCCCTCTTCAAGACGTATGTCCGACACCCGGAGCATGCCTCGGCGATCCGCAACGTCCTCCAAAGCCGGCTACCGTCCCATGCTCAGGTCCTGTATCTTCAAGGAGAGATGTGCCGACGCGAGTTATTGCTGGAGATCGAAGGCGTCCTGAGTCAAGAATCGACCATTGACGTGAATCGAACAGTGTCGCCACCTCCTGCCCATCTCCACGAACCTATGATGTCCCAATATGAGCCTAATCGCCTCAAGAGAGCTTAGCCATAGTCAACATAGTAATGCGGGGACCGCGGGCTCTGCCTATGGTGGCCTCACGCCGATCAGCCAGGTGCAGGAGGCGACGCGCCCGACCGTTGCGACCATCAACCAGAACTTCTACGACGGACTCTGGGCAGGAAGCCATGTCGTTCTGCCGCATCGCTTCAACACATGGCCGCTGCTCGCCGTACTCGCCGCCTCGGCACCGGCGAGACTCGAAATCGGCCCAGGCCTGCGCCCGAGACTCCCTATCCTGGGTACGTCCTTTATCGACATCAGCCGGCTGGCGCTCTCCGGTCTGAAGTCCTGCGGCGGTCACGCGATGCTCGGCGAAATTACCGCCCTGCCCTTCCCCGATTGCAGCGTTGACCTCGTCTGTGCCTTCGACATCGTCGAACACATCGAGGATGACCGGCAGGCCTTTCGCGAGCTCAGTCGGGTGGCGAAGGACGATGCGACGGTCATCTTTTCGGTACCACTGCATCCAGACCGCTGGACAGGCTTCGACGCCCTCGTCGGCCACGCTCGACGTTATGACCCCGGCGAGCTCCTGGCCATCCTCGAAGAACATGCCTTTGTGCTTGAGCAAAGCGCCGTATTCGGCATGCAACCCCGAAGCGGCTGGCTCCTGGACTTCGCCGTGTGGGGCATGACTCACAAACGGGCTCAGGCCATGCGTTGGTACAACGGGCTCGTTCTCCCCATCGGGCTATTCTTACAACCGCGCCTTGCCTGGGCCTCTGGTCTGATCGACGTCGCAAACGTGGATGAAATTCTCCTCGTCTGCCGGCGTAGTCGGCGGCAGACTTGTCTGATGTCCGCCGAGGACGTCGGGAGGAAATCCAAGAAGGCGACAGAGAGGGTCAAGGAAGACCGGACGAAGAAACACGCGCGCATCTGAACGGAGGCGCACTGAGGTGAATACGATGCAAGCCAAGATGAGCACAGTGAATACGAAGACCACGTCAGATATACCGAAAACCGAGATGCACAAGAAGGTTCAAGTACTGGAAAAGCAACCGATCCACTGGGCTCAGGCGCGAGTTCCCTCTGAGCCGTTGGATGGATCGCTACATCTCCATCCCCTGCGTACACAAACCGTTCTGCCGTGGCATTTCACTATCGATGTCGACTGGGTTCCAGGGTCCCAGGTCGGACTGGAAGGCTTACTGGATTTCTGTGACCGATGGAAGATGAAGGCCACGATCTTTGTGGCCGGGCGGTTTGCGGAAACTCATGGAAATCTGATCGGAGAATGCCGGCGGCGAGGGCACGAACTCGGTACTCATGGGTGGGAACACGGGAGTCTCGAGCGCGACGAGGATTTCAGGTCAGCCAGTTATACCCAGCAACGAGATTGGATCCGAAGGGCCACGGAGGCCGTGGAGAACGCCTCAGGGGTTCGTCCAGTCGTCTTTCGCGCACCGAGCTTGTGGATCGGTGAAACGACTTTGCGTGCGCTCGAAGACGAGGGATACCGCTACGATTCATCTGTTCCGGCCAGGCGATTCGATTGCGGCTTTGGGCGGGTGCATTACCTGAAATACTTTCGTGCTCCGAGTGAGCCGTATCGTCTTTCATCAAGCCACCTTCGCGTGCCTGGACACAGCTCGATCATTGAGATGGCCCCCTCGGCGCTCCTCTTCCCTATCAATATGGCCACGCTCAGAGTGCTCGGCCTGCCGGTGATGAAGTGGATGGTCCGCCGGATATTCCGACGTGCTTCACGACTGGTGTTCTATTGCCACCCCCACGAGTTTGTCCATGCGAATCGGCAATCCTTTCCGCGCAATATGTCCATATGGAATATGCAGGGCATGACACCGGAAAATTTCTCCCTCCTTGACGGATTTGTCGAGCATATGATGCGGCAAGACCATTCCCCCTCTCTGTTTGCGGACTCGTTGAGTACGGTGCGTGGGTTGCGGTCTCGTGCGCACACGATGCCAAGATTTCTGTCTGATGCGATCGATGGCGTCACTACGCACGAGGCTTCACTCTCAGCAGGGGCTGTCGCGGGGACTCCCGTCGGCACACCTGTCTTCAGGCACCGATGATGCGACGCGTCAATCGATACGAGGTTTCCCCTGGAGTGTTCCCTCACGACCTGCATGGAGCGAGACAAGAAAGGGAGCTATCTGAAGGGCCAGTTGGGCAAATCGCTCACCTTCCCTTGGACTTCAATCCCCCTACGAAGCGCCAATCAACCCGGATCTCTGAGTCGGCAGCATCATCAATCCATCAGGCGATCTTTGGTAAGCCCCAGGCCGCGCATGCCATTTCTCTTCAGAATGACGCCCACACCTGATGCGACGGCTATGAGTCCAAGTAAATACCAGCGAGAGGCTGACTCCACTTATTGAACGCGCGGTTTAAGTGGTTTGCCTGCTTCAACCAAGCACATGAGACGGGCCACATGGACCACATAGACGAGACAGATTCAGGGCAACCTGCCTGTTAATTGTACTTCACGTACCACGCACGCTGGCGGGCACGGCGCACCGAGGGCTGGGGGAGGTGACAATGGCGGCCTCTTAGCGTCCTGTTAGGTCCGCACAAGCAGGACCGCGGCAAGTAAGATGACCAGCGCAAGAGCGAGTGAAAAGCGAGCCACCCAGGGAGACCACAGAACCAGGGCCTGATCGAACCTGCTTCGGCTCTCCACAGGGAGTTGTCGTATCTTCCCGACGCGAGGTCCGAGGATGAGATCGTGGGTCAGCGTCAACAAAAAAAGGATCGCCACGAGCCCCAGCTTGGCTGCCAGGACCGTCGGCCATCCTGATGGGTCTGCAATCGGGATCCCCCGCTGATGCAGCAACAGAGGGCCCGTGAGGAGGAGAACGGCAATAGCGCTCCACACCACCGCGCGAAATCGCCGAGCTGTGGTCCGAAAGAGCAACGATCTCTGTGAAGCAAACGCTTCACCTCGAAGCACCGGCACGAGCACCACCGACAAGAAAATCGTCCCGCCAATCCACGCGACCGCCGCAAGCATATGGAACCAGACCAGGAGAACGATCATCGCCGCAACCAATCCACCGATCACCCGCTCGTCATTCTGGGGTCAATGGTGAGAAGTGGACGTCCGGCCTGACTGCTTGGCCCCGACAGGCTGAGGTTCGGGCACCAGGAAATTTCTGCCAGCTCCGTCGCGACCGTGAATCGATCCTCTCCATCGACAGAGGACTGGTCCTGGGTCATGCGCATACAGGGTGTGCAAATAAACTGGCACGAGACAGGACACCGATGCCCTTCGCACCCCACCAGGGTATTGAAGAAGGCGGTTTTCTGCAGACAATACCGCTCGCGATCCTGCGCGTTCAGACTGTCACGATAACAGTTCAGTCGCTGCCAGAGCTTGGTTAAACTCGAAACTCGCTCCGAGTTCATGCTCGCCCAGGCTCCGGACAGTCTAACCGTTTCGCCCACGAGCTGAATCGCCAGGTCGATGCCAGACGGCAGCGACGGGAACATCCCAATCGCCACCTTCCGGGCATCGACCCATTTCATCGTGAAGCTCGGAGCCTGCTGGGCTAGGCCCAAGGCTCGTGCGCTGTCTTCGTCGACCAGATATGGAATGTGGACGACGAGTTGCATCTTAGCTCCCGATGATCTTCATCCGCTCGCCACGAGTTAGTTCAAAAAGATAGTCGCCTATGATTTAGTACAGTATCCCCAAATACGCGCCCGCCGTGCCATAGCTGTTCACGGTGTTGGTTTGATTGGACGCCAAGTGATAGCGTGCATCCACCCCGAGATTGAGCGGCCCCCAGAAGTTGTATTCGAAACCCGCTCCGAATTGCACACCAATGTCCAGATACTGCGACTGATTCGACGGCGGGCTGATCACGTGAAAATCCAGTCCGACCGGAATGACCCAGGGACGGAACTTGTTCCCTTCCATGAATTTGAGCTTCGGCGCGATATCCACCGTCAGCATGGTCATTTGGACTTTATCGGTCACGGTTGCTCCTGTGGCGCCAGCCACAGTCGGTACAGCTTGGTTGACGGTATTGGAATTCCATCTCTTGAACTCCACCCCGACTTCTCCCAGCAACGACATGCCTTTGATTCCCAGGAAATCCTTGTGCATCAGGAGATCCAGGCCTCCCCCGACATAGTAGCCAGCCGTACTGTCGTTGCTTCGGCCGCTCCTACCGGCACCACTGTACACATCTGTGAACACCTCGCCCGACCGATTACTATTCATCCCGGCAGCGCCCCCCCGGAAGAACACCTGGTTGCCGGCGCCAATACTCTCGTCAGCCGAAGCCGGCGATGCACCACAGACAGCGAGCCCCAGCATGATCGCAACTACGGCAGACCTGACTCCAATGTTCCTGTTTCCCTTCCGAACCTGCATGATGTTCCCCTCCCTGGGCGATCATCGGAGGACAGTCCTTGTCCTCCGACAGTTGCGCTGACTTGCGCTCGCCGGCCCGAGACATCAGCATGATGAATAAACCCTTCACAGGTGACTTCCTTTACGGCACGAGCTGCGACACCTTGGCCCCTGCTGTTTCGTGTGCATCCTTCGCGCAGCGGAATCCCATCCAGTTGATCTTCGTATTGGGATCGGTCCCGTTTCGCATGGCAACCCGCATGGTCGTGGTGCTGTCCATCCAGCCACCGCCACGGAAGGCTTTCTGCGTGCCGACCTCAGGGCCTTTGGGGTTCCGATCCGGTGCCGTGGCGTAATAGTCCTGGTCGTACCAATCGGACACCCATTCAGACACGTTCCCGATCGTCTGATAGAGGCCGAAGGGACTCACGGCATTCTCATATTTATCGACCGAAATAATCGGGGGATAGAGCAAGAGTCGCTCTGGACGATCCCGCACCGGACCGGAAAGGCCGGTTCTCCCGAAATTCGCCCTGCTCGGTCCCGCATATTCCTTGCCCCAGGGAAAGAGACGCCCGTCCACTCCCCGCGCCGCTTTCTCCCATTCCGCTTCGGTCGGCAGCCGCTTTCCTTCCCACTTACAGAAGGCATCGGCGTCATACCAGGAGACGTGCATGATCGGATGGTGCGCCATCGCTTCCTGGAAATTTCCACCCTCATACCGCCAATCCACTTGTGGCGGGCGGTTCGTGGCGAGCACGAACTTGAGATACTCCAGCGCCGTCACTTCGTACTTGCCGATCTCGAACGCATCCAGATAGACGCGCCGCTGCGGGATCTCGCCGCGATAGGCGAGCCGGTCCGTCTTCTTATCGCTGCCCATGATAAACTCACCGGCCGGCACGAGGACCATGTCGTTCTTGGCTTTCCATGTGGCCACCCGTTCTGCCGCAAGCTGTTTACCCACCCCGGTCCACTCCATCGTCACGTCCTGCGTATCGAGCCCCCAAGCGACGTTCGCAATCACCAGGGCCACTGCCGTGGCGATGATCGCATTCACCACCCGATTGACCGTCACCAACCTTTCCATTCCCGCCACATTCATCATCCGGCCTCCTTTGTTGCCCAGGCTAGCGGCGCGAGGCAATAGGCGAGGGGGAGACAGACTCACCCCCCTCGCCTTTCGCCTCTAGCCCCTTGCCCACTGTTGATTTCGCACATCGCAATCCCGTCAAATAACTTCTGCGGTCCGGCGTGCCGCCATTCCTCCCGGCGGATCGCGCGACCTCCGGATCTTCGTTCCAGGAGCCGCCACGGAACACTTTGAGTTCGCCGGTCGCCGGCCCCGTCGGATTGTCCGGCAGGCTGCTCCGGTAGTACTCGGGGTCGAACCAATCCGACACCCACTCACTTACGTTACCGGCCATTTGATGGACACCGTAGGGGCTGACACCCTTGTCATACCGGTTCACATTGGCCAGCGGCGGATACTTAAATCCGCGTTTCGATCCCGAATGCGCGATATTACTTTTCAGCCACCCGGCCGGTTCGTTCCCCCATGGAAACATGCGACCGTCCTCACCGCGCGCGGCCTTTTCCCATTCGGCTTCGGTCGGCAGACGTTTCCCCACCCACCGACAATAGGCCGTGGCCTCGCCCCAACTCACCCCGATCACCGGATGCGAAGCCATCTTTTCGAGAAAGGGATCCTGCATCCAAAACTCCGGCCAGGCTGCCCCTGTCGCCAACACGAATCGAAGGTAATGCACGTTGGTGACTTCATACCGGTCGATCTCGAAGGCATCGAGGGAGACGGGCCGCTGCGGCTGCTCCTGAGGACCGGCTGCGCGATCCACCTTGGGATCGCTGCCCATCAAGAACGGTCCTCCCGGCACAGGAACCATCCCCTCGGGAACCTCCAGCAACGCCAACCGTTCCAGCTCCCAGGGTTGCGCCCAGGGATCATGCTTGGGAGACAAATGATCGGCGTACGCCATGCCCGAGCAAGTGACCAGCGGCAAGAGGCTCGCAGCGAGCACCAATAGGACGCCCCGGCCCCACTTCTCACAGATGTCGCCCCATCCCCTCATGCCTATCGCCTCATCCCTCATCAGCAAACCGACCGCTCTCACCGTTTACGTGGGATGTGAAACCGTTCCCATTCCAGCGAGACAGGACCGGAGCTTTTCAAATGCTTCACGCGCCCTCGTGACGTCAACCCCCAACCATGCAGAGGCCACATCCAGCGAGTTGAATAGGATGACCCGCATGCCAAGGTCTATTGATTGCTTCTCGTATACTCGCGCGCGATCATAGGTCAATTCATTCACCAGAAGCGCCGCTTTCCCCACTCTCAATTTTTCTATCGATCGTCGATAGAGATCGGTGACTTCATGAACCGCTTCCGTGCTTGTCTCGAATGATGCGCCTGTGGCATCGACCAGAACGGATGCGCCGTGTGCAATCGAGGCATCGCTCAAATGCTGGCGCACATGCGCGAGGACTTCGTCGTGGGAGACCGCCCCCGTCCACAACTCCAGCACCAGCGATCCCTGATTCAGCACGACATACTTGACCGGCATCTAGGTCCTTCCCTATCGTCCCTGCGGGCGACAGCGCTTCAACCATGCCGCTCAGTGCGCAGACGCACTGTTCTAAGAAAACGGGGGAGCCACACTGTACGCGCAGCTCCCCCGTCTTGACCGAGACTATTCCGCTGTCGACTACTTCATCGCCGTCGGAATAGCACGAGGCTCTGGCTGCACATCCGCACGCTTGGCGCCCATTCCTTGAGCGCTCAGCGGTTGGATCCGTGAGTCA
>JAUSMA010000028.1 GCA_030645475.1 Nitrospirota bacterium | reverse complement strand
CCGCGAACGGCTGAAAATTCTCGGCCATGCCCGTATCGAGGATGCCCTGGCGCATCCGGAACTGACCGAGCATGTGACGGACCTCACAATGCGGTCAAGCGTGGAACGGCTGGTCTTCATCGATGTGGTCTCATTCGACTGGAACTGTCCGAAATACATTACGCCGCGCTACTCGGCAGAAGAGATCGAGGAGCTTGCCGGTCCGTTGAGGAACCGTATTGCCGAACTGGAAACCGAACTTCATTCGAGGAAATCGTGATGGTATTCTGCCGCCAGTGGAAATAGCACGAGCAGGTTGTCCGATAAAAGGAGGGACCGATGACCGAGTTTTCACGCAGACGGTTTTTACAACTTTCCGCAGCAACCGGTGGCGCCCTGATGTTCAGCGACCTGATCGGACAAGTGATGGGACTCACGGGGAGGGCGAGTCTCGCCGCCACGGGTGAACCGATCAAGATCGGCATTCTCGATCCATTGTCGAGCCCCTACAAAACGTCGTCGATTCATGATGTCCATGGCGCCAACGTGGCCGTGGATCTATTCAACAAGAGGGGTGGTGTACTGGGCCGGCCGGTCGTCATCCTCGAAGCGGATGATGCATCGAATCCGGAGACTGCCGTGAAGGTGGCGACGAAGTTCATCAAAGAGGACCGGGTCGATGTGCTGATGGGGACCTTCAACGGGGACTGCGCGCTTGCCGTCAGTGCCCTGGCACAGAAGGAAAATACGCTGTTCATGGTGACGGGTGCGCATCTCCCCGAGCTGACGGGAACAGCCTGTAACCGGCAGACCTTCGTATTCATGCCCAATGCAAGGATGATGGCGCAGGCTGTCGCACCACACATTGCGAAAGCCTACGGGACTCGCTGGTACATGCTCACGGCTACCACCGTTGATGGCAAGGCGGCGGCGCAGGCAATGCTGGAGGCAGGCAAGTCCCTCGCGGTCGATTTCGTCGGAGAGACCGTCACGCCATTCGGCTCAACCGACTTTGTAGCGGCTTTTGCTGAGGCGAAGGCCAAGAACCCCACGGCGATCATTTTGAATCTCTATGGATGGGATCTCGTGCATGCGTTGAAGGCCTACACGAAGCTGGAGTTGGCCAAAGAGAAGATCGGCGTGGGTGGCATGATCGCGGGTGAACAGATCGGTCGCCCGTTGGGTTATGCCAATAATGCCGGTATCTGGGGTCTGATCTGGGATCCCAAGATCGACAGGGATAGCTCGAGACGGTTCATCCAGGGCGTGATCGACAAATACAACCATACACCGACGTCACGTTGTTATCTTGGGTATGCGGCGATGACTCAGGTTCTGGAAGCGATTCAACGGGCCGGGACGACCGAGACTGTCGGCCTCATCAAGACCCTGGAAGGACATGAGTTCGATGGATTGAAGGTGGGTCCATCGTCCTTCCGCGCGTGGGACCATCAACAT
>JAUSMA010000027.1 GCA_030645475.1 Nitrospirota bacterium | reverse complement strand
CCTTTCGCGTTCTTGTTTCTCGACATCGATCATTTCAAAGAGATCAATGATCGGTACGGCCATGCGTTCGGCGACAAGGTGCTGCAGCGGATTGTCGGGATCGCAAAGGCGCAAGTGCGTCCGCCTGACATTGTCGGGCGGTATGGGGGAGAAGAGTTCGCGATCGGTCTGGTGGAGTGTAGTCTGGACGGGGCATTGCGAATCGCCGAGCGCATCCGGCTCAGGATCGCAGAGGCCTCGATGGTGTGGGAGCAGAACGTGGCCTCCGTAACGGTGAGCATCGGCATCGCGATGCTCACGCCGGAAGTAGATCAGGTGGAGTCGTTGATTGACCGTGCCGACCGGGCCTTGTACGAGGCGAAAGCCAAGGGGCGAAACCGGGTCGAAGTATTTATGGGCGCCCCTGCATGAGGAGGAGGGTGGAGCCATCATGAGTGGAAAATTGTATGCCTGGCTCGATAGCCGCTTGAACCTCAAGCCGGTCGAACGGACCCTGCTTGACGAGCCGATTCCAGGCGGCGCCAGCTGGATCTATGTGTTCGGCTCGGCGACGCTCTTTCTCTTCCTGCTCCAAGCCATCACCGGCATGTTCCTCGCCGTCTATTATGCGCCGACGCCCGATCACGCCTACGACAGTATTCAGTTCATCGAAGAGCAGGTCACATTCGGCGCGTTCGTGCGCGGGCTCCACCATTGGGGGGCCTCAGGGATGGTGGTCGCGATCGGGCTGCATATGCTCCAGACATTCTTGTACGGGGCGTACAAGTCGCCTCGCGAAGTGATGTGGATGGTCGGCGTCGTGCTCTTTCTTATCGTAATGGCGTTTGCCTTCACCGGCTATCTGTTGCCCTGGGATCAGACGGCCTATTGGGCAACGCAGATCGGGCTCAATATGGTGGGCACGGTTCCGCTGGTCGGAGAGTTCCTGATGAAGGTCATGCGGGGCGGAGAATTGTTGGGGGCGCTCACCTTGTCACGGTTCTTTGCCGTCCATGTCTTGTTTCTGCCGGCGATCCTCGTCACCTTGATCGCCGCGCATCTCTTCATTCTGCGGCGTGTGGGCCCGGCCGGACCCTGGACCGATGAGCGGGCATCACTCGGCCGCGAAACCTTCTATCCGCGGCAGGTCTATATGGACGCTGTCGTCATGTTAGCGGTGTTCGCGGTTTTGGCGAGTCTCGCGCTGCTGGTGCCTTTCCCCTTGACCGACAAGGCGAACCCGTCCGATACCAGTTTCGTGCCGGTGCCGGAATGGTATTTCCTCTTCTATTACGAATTACTGAAATACGTGCATGGACCGTTGGAGCCGCTGGCGACCTGGGTGCTGCCGATGGTCGTGGTTCTCGGCCTCTTCTTCTGGCCCTTCATCGACAGGAATCCGGTGCGCAATCCGATCAAGCGTCCCGCGGCGCTGGTCTCCGGGCTGCTGTTTCTTCTCGTGGTCTTTTCACTGTTGGGTATCTCGCTCAAGAATCTGTATGCCGTGCCGCGCGTAGATCCGGCTCTCGCGCGCGGTCGCGCGCTTTTTTATCAGTTCGGCTGCGTCGGCTGTCATCGCATTCACGGTGAAGGAGGAGCGATCGCGCCGGACTTGTCCTACGTCGGCGACGTGAGGCCTGAACGTGAATGGCACCTGAAACATTTTCGAGATCCTCAATCGGTATCGCCCGGGTCGTTTATGCCGAAGTTTCCCTTGGACGAGAAGCAGCTCAACGATCTGACGAGCTACATGCTGAGCCTCAAGCGCCCCCCGTCCTAACCTATACTATTCATGGCGCTTCTGCGGTAATCGTCGACGGTTGGGCGAGAGGTACGTTGCCAGAAGGTCCTGGGCGACCAGAAGGAATGTTGTTCTTTCGCTCGCCTCCTTGCCACGTGCCTGGCCCCTGTGGCATCCGGCAACAAGTCTGGAGTCGGCCCTGTGGCTTTTCGCTCCAGTAGAAAT
>JAUSMA010000026.1 GCA_030645475.1 Nitrospirota bacterium | reverse complement strand
GTCCCCTCAGACTCGAAGATGATCGTGAGACCGTCCCCCCCGACCTGGACAACACAAGGGGCACCGCTGGCGGGGAACTCGTTACCGAAACAAAGCGCATTGGAAGTCATAGTGGGGTAACCGGGTAGCGCTGTCCGTGCTTTGTCACTCATTCATCCATTCCTTTATCCCCATGCCCCCAATATCCCGCTATCCCCTTATTCACTGACTGGAATGAACTGCCTGATCCAGGCTCCGAAACTTCCAGGATTCCGGCTTTGAATGTACACAAGTCCGGGCCCTCGGAACCGGCACACAAAGCCCTCGCCAGAGGTGAAGCTGGCGACCCAGCCGGAGGTGGCTTTTTCGATGTTGTAGGACGTGGTGGCGGACCAAGCTACCAGATGGCTGTTATCCACGATATATTCCTGATCTGGCTTCAATTCGATCTTGTGAATAGCCCCGAAGCTGTTCAGGACGAGCGTCCCTTTCCCGCTGATTTTCAGGATGAAGAAGCCTTCTCCGCCCAATAAACCACGGCTCAGGCTTTGCATTTTACTTTCGATGACGATCGCGTCGGCGCCTGCGAGGAAACCATCTTTCTGCACCATGTACTCGTTCACGCCATCGAGTTCCAAGATGACAATTTCACCCGGCACCGTCGGAGCCAGCAACGCTTCACCGGGACCGCGGCTGGCACGTAGCGTTTGGAAGAAAAACTTTTCTCCCGTCAGGAACTTTCGCGACAGGGCTCCGAGAAAGCCACCCTCCATTTTGCTTTCGATGTCGATGGTCGGCGAACAGGCCACCATCGCACCAGACTCAGCCTTGATCGACTCGCCCGCAGCCAAATCTACCCGCACCATCGGAAAGGCCCCTGGATATAGAATTTCGCTTTTCATGTCTTTGCATCTCCCTCACGTATGATGTCTTTGACACGGGTATTTGAATCTGTCTTCCCCGATAACCCCCTGATCTCCCGCTCGCGACGCAGATGATTCTGTGGAATACCTCCGGCAGTGTCAAGCAGCCAGCGCGAACGGAAGGATCAGAATTGTTTGATCACGGCAGGGAGGAGGCGTGGGTTACTTGGATCGGGATGAGGCGACGGAGCGGCTGCTCTCAATCGCAACCGTTTGAATCGTGGGAATGGTCGCCGCTACATCAAGGTCGAGATCACCATCTTGATCCTTGCCGTCTCGCCCGACACTATACATCACGCCCCTCTGCTGGTTGACCAGCATGGGATACCGGTAAAGGGATCGTAGTAGGCTTGTCCGGCCTTTGCGAGACGCGTGAGGACATTCCCCTCTTGTGGCCCTCGTCTAATCCAGACTTGCAGGCCCGCCAGGCGAAGTCGCGCTTCGGTCTCCACAATCCGTCCGACGT
>JAUSMA010000025.1 GCA_030645475.1 Nitrospirota bacterium | reverse complement strand
TTTTCCAGCGTCACTCGATTCTGACGTTCGCTCGTCATGCGTCGACAACCGGATAACAGTTCGTGATTCCGCGGGAAGGACTGGAGATGGACATGACGAGGTGGTGCTTTATGATCGTGCTGGGAGCCGGCTTGTTTGCCGCGGGTTGCGACATCGCGGGACCGTCGAAGCAAGAGGATCTTGGGCGAGGGATTGTGCAGGGCACGTTGGGCGTCCAACCGGACAGCGATGCGCGACTCGCAGCTCCGGCCCATGCCTCCATGCTCCAAGGGCAGGTGACGGCGGTTGAGGGAGGGGCCTATCTTATTCGTGAAATCGGCGGTATCGACCGTCGCCTGGCGCACGACGAGAATACGCGCATCGATCGACCGGCTCATGTCGGGGATCTGATCGAAGCCTTCGTGGATGAGGGAGGCCGTGCGGTCCTCATTCGAAACAGGGATCACGATGAACGATGACAGTAGACCAAGCCGGCAGGGGATGTAGATTGAGCAACAGGTGATCATGTGTCTATTGGGAGGCTGGATGGTTGCGACGCGCGTGATGGTAGGAATGACGTTGTGGCTGGCTCTGTGTGTGCCAGTGGAAGTGGCTCTTGCCGGCCAGATTGCCGTGCCGCCGCTCTTCGAGAATCTGGGCTCCCTCCACCATCCCGTCACCACCACATCGGAACAGGCCCAACGTTATTTCGATCAGGGGCTCCGACTCGTCTATGCCTTCAATCACGAAGAAGCGATCAGATCGTTTGAAGCAGCCGCTGCGCTCGATCCGCAGGCGGCGATGGCCTATTGGGGCATCGCGCTGGCGCTCGGGCCCAACATCAATGGTGCGATGGAGAAGAAGGACGAGCATCGGGCTATCGAGATGGTGCAGAAGGCTCAACGGCTGGCAGATCGCGCCACTCCAGGGGAGCGGGCCTACATCGAGGCCTTGGTTACACGGTATGTCGGCCGAAAAGGGGTCAAGCGTAAGGGCCTCGACGAGGCCTATGCGAAAGCGATGCGATCGATGGCGCAGCGGTTCCCCGAAGATGCCGATGCGGCGACGTTGTTCGCCGAAGCGCTGATGGATCTGCGGCCCTGGGACTTGTGGAAGCAGGATGGGCGACCGCAGCCTGGCACCGACGAGATCGTCTCGACACTCGAGTCCATACTTGCACGGAGCCCCGAACATCCGGGGGCTTGCCACTATTACTTGCATGCGGTTGAGGCCTCACCGCAACCGGAACGGGCCCTGCCTTGTGCGGAGCGGTTGCCAGATCTG
>JAUSMA010000024.1 GCA_030645475.1 Nitrospirota bacterium | reverse complement strand
CGTCGTTCGTATCTCGTCCAAAGAAAAGAGCATATGGCGTATAGCCAATAGCGTATGGTCAGAAATGGAGAGTGGGCGTCTTTGCTACCAGCTATAAGCCACTAGCCATACGCTCTTATCCTCAACGAGATACGCTTCACGTCGTTTCGAGAGTAACGCGGGCTAGAGGAATATCCACGATGCCAACATCTGTGCAAGCCAACATGCCACGATCAGACGAACGGCGGGAATGGCTTCGAATCGACGATCGCGTCCTTTTGGAATATCGGCTCATCATCGAGCTGGAGGAGTCCTCCATACCTGGGATGCCCCCAGCAAGCGACCAGGCGATTGCGGAGGCCATGCGTAAGCCGGCAGCCGACTTCTTTGCGCAACAGGGAGAACATCTGGCGCATTCGCCGTTGCTTCCCTGGATGATGAAAGTCGACTGGCTGCTGGAAGTGATCGTTAAGACGCTCGCGCAGATGCATCCTGGCGGAGTGCCCATCGCCCAGATCGCCGATGTCAATCTCAGCGGTGGGGGCATCGGCTTTGTCTCCCCGCGGTGCTTTGCCGCCGAGGACAAATTGAGCATCAAAGTCGTGCTGCCGCCATTCACGCCGATCGATGCGACGGCACGGGTCATTCGCTCGATTGCGAGCAAGGATGGACAGGGCTTCGACATCGCGACCGAATTTGTGTCCCTCGCTCCCACCGATCAGGAACACCTCATCCGCCACATTCTACAGACACAGGCTGAGCGATTGCGTGCACGCCGTAATCATACGAGCTGACGAGGAGGCTGGCTGCAAGAGCGGCTTGGGCAAGGTCTTCTTGTACTCGTCGTGATTCCTCCATATGGATGGCCAAAGCGTCGGCAGTGGTCTTCAGCGCCACTGCGGCAGGAGAGGCCGGCTCGGAATCGACGACCGGCAGGTATCCTCGAACAGCTCGTCCTATCGCGGGGTCGTCGGGAATCTCTCCTAATGAGGTCAGCGAAGCCCCGATATATTGAGTGAGTAGTTTCTTGAGCACGGAAGTGTTGACGCGGGAGCGTCCGGTTACTCGATTGAGAATGAGGGCCGGGTGAAACGTCCGGAGGGTCGCTTCAGCAACAGCTCGCCCGGCTTCGTTGGTCTGACCCGCGACTTCGAGCACCTCTTCGACGCTGGAAAAATCACGATCCGACAGCGCGTCAGCCATCGCATCCCGTGAGAGGAACGAAGACAGGACGCGGCGGATCGCGGCGAGTTTGATGAAGCGGTAGAGATCCAGTACCGAGGTGGGATCGGGTGTGGCGACCGTCACATGGTGATCCGCCATCAAAAAGAAATCCAGCGCGTGATAACTCGTCCCCGCACCGATATCCACGACGACGACATCGGCCTCAAGCTCCCGTAAATGACGAATGAGTCGTTTCTTTTTGGCATGCGGCATGTTCGCGGTCGCGAGCGTGTCGCCTGTTCCAGGAATCAATGTGAGGCCTGGGTGGACCGGGAGGGCCTGTGCGACGTCCCCGAGCCGTTCAACACGACGACTGAGAAAGTCCGTCAGGGTGAGTGGAGGATTCAAGAGTCCGAACAAAATGTGCATGTCTGCGCCGCCGATATCGAGGTCGGCCAGCACGACGCGTTTGCCTTGTTTGGCCAGGAGCAACGCCAGATTGGCCGCGATCACACTTTTGCCGACTCCTCCTTTGCCCGACGCGATAGAGACGATAGTGGCCATTGAGACAGTTTCCTATTGGTTCGTGTAAGTCCGTATTTCTTATTCGGCTGTTTCGCTCAAAACATAAGCGCCGATCTCCACTATAGACGCATATCAAGACGAGCGGTGTCGCGTTCCAACGACCGTCATCGGGCACTCAAGTTTTCTATTGGCGGCACCGATAACCAATTCACTATGAATGATGCAGCCTCAACAACAACGATGTTTCCAGCGAACGGAATGGTTTCGGCGGACGGCGAGATCTTGACGGTCATGGACGTAGCCCGGTTTCTCCGGGTGCCCAAGTCCACCGTATACAAGCTTGCGCGTGTCGGTGAATTGCCGGCGTCGAAAATCGGGAAGCATTGGCGCTTCCTCCGTCGTGACATCCATGAATGGATGCACAGTCGCTCTCAACAGGCGTAGCGAGCTCGGACCTCCGACTCCTCTGCCTGCGTCACGTGCTGTAAGGCCTATGCCGAGAGCACCGGGGGTACAGACGCGCCCAAGGACTCGGTCAACAAGAGAAGGACACGATGGACCAAGCTCTGACAAAGCAGGCAGCGAAGCAAGCGTCGCTCGTCATGAGCGACGAGACCTACAAGCAGTTTCGTGCATTCATCTACGAGCAGACCGGTATCTCCTTTCAAGACAACCAAAAGTATTTACTGGAAAGCCGTCTGTTGCCGCGGCTCAAGGAGCACAAGCTGGCAACCTATGAGGACTACTACCACTATCTGAGGTTTGACACCTATCGGGACAAAGAACTCTCCTCGCTCTACGAGCTCATCACCACGAATGAAACGTATTTCTATCGCGATATCCCACAGCTGGAAAATTTCATCAAGACCGTCGTGCCTGCGCTGATGGAGGCCAATAAGGCCACCAAGCAGATTCGCATCTGGAGTGCGGCCTGTTCGACAGGCGATGAGCCCTACACCCTCGCCATCATGCTGCTCGAACATCTTCCGCTTGCCGGCTGGAACATCGAGATTCTGGCGACGGATATCAATGACGCAGTGCTGGCGCAGGCGAGGACCGGCGTCTATGAAGCTCATACGCTGCGCCATGTTCCGAACATGCTGAAGAAGAAATATTTCGTGGAGCAGAAAGGGCACTTTGAGCTGACGGCGGCGGTCAAGGGGCGAGTCAAATTCATGAATCTCAATCTCTACGATCGGCCTCGACTGAAGCTGGTTCGAGGGATCGATGCCGTCTTTTGCCGAAATTGTCTGATCTATTTCGACGACAAAGCCAAATTGCAAATTGTCACGGACCTTCATGGCACGCTCAAGCAGAACGGATATCTCGTGATCGGATTCTCAGAGTCGCTCACGAACATGGGGAATCTATTTCGGACCATGCAGACAGGACGTTCCGTCGTCTATCAAAAAGTCTAAGGAGGTTGTGATATGCCGGCAGATCTGAATATGAAGATTCTCGTGGTGGACGATATGTCCACTATGCGGAGAATCGTGAAAAATATTCTGAAACAGATCGGGTTTACCAATATGGAAGAGGCCGAGAATGGGCAGGAGGCGCTCACCAAGCTCCGCGCCGAACCGTTCGGGTTCGTCGTCTCCGATTGGAATATGCCGGTGATGCCGGGGATCGAGATGCTTCGTGCGATCCGCGCGGATGAAACACTCAAACATATTCCCGTGCTCATGGTCACGGCCGAAGCCCAAAAAGAAAATTTGATCGAGGCCATCCAGGCCGGCGTCAACAACTATGTTGTGAAGCCGTTCACGGCGGAAACGATGCAAGAAAAGATCAACAAGATTTTCAATAAATAGGAAGGGCCGCTTCCATGATCACACGCGATTCGGCAGCAAGGTCGGGCCAGCCCGAGCCCTCCGACCACAGCGACCTCGACGAGGAGGAGTCTGGGGACACACAGCTGTTCGAGAAGATCGGAGAGCTGACACGTTTTATCGACACGACCATTAAGACCATCTCCCAGTTCTCCGCTCCGATGAGCGCGACGGCGGAGCAGCTCCCCGACGCCACATCTCATCTGAAAGATCTTCGCAAGCTGACGGAAGACGGCACCCACAAAATTATGGAGCTGGTCGAAGCGATCGAAGAGAACCGGAAGCGTGCAGATATGCAATTCGATGCACTCGTGAACGGGTTGGCCAGTTCTGACGCCGCCACCGTGAAGTCGAAGATCGTGGCGATTCGGGCCACCCTTGCTGCCGACAATAAGCCGCTGATGGACATCATCACGGCATTGTCGTTCCAGGATCTGGTCGCGCAGAGCGTGAATAAACTTGTGACGATCATCGATGAGGTGGAGCACAAGTTGCTCGAATTAGTGGTGGTCTTTGGGCCGTACACCAAGGGCGCAGGTAAAGCTGAAGCGGGTAAAGCCTCTGACATGCTGAAGCAACTCTCCGCGACCAAGAACACGTCCATGCAGCAGGATTTGGCCGACGAAATTCTCAAGCAATACGGATTTAACTGAGGTGCCCTATGAGCGATGAAGCAGATGAGATGAAGGAAATTCTCAACGACTTTTTAACCGAGTCGACGGAGATGATCGATGTGCTCGATCAGCGATTCCTTGCCCTGGAGGCCGATCCGAATAACGCCGATCTCTTGAATGAAATATTCCGTGCCATGCATAGCATGAAAGGCGGAGCGGGTTTCCTGGGATTCAATCATCTCGTGGACGTCACGCATCGGGGCGAGAGTATTCTCAATAAAATGCGGCAGGGTGAAATGGCGGTCATTCCCTCGATCATTAACGTCATTTTGGAAGCCGTCGACGTGGTCAAGGCCATCATGCACGATATTCGTGCCACCGGCACCGATACCAATGTGCCGACAGAGGAGATGGCCAAGAAACTCGACGATGTCTTAGCCGGGAAATTTGAAGGGACAACGCCCGCAACGAAGCCATCCATGGCCGCTCCGGCCCCATCACCAGCCGCGACCCCATCCCCGGATCCGGCGGCGCCAGCCTCGCCACCTCAGACGATCGGCGAGATCCTCGTGCATGATGGCTTGGCATCGAAGGAACAGGTGTTCGATGCCTTAACCCAGCAGCAGAAACAGCCAGAGCCGAAGCAAGCTCTTGGAGAACTGCTCATCCAGGCCAAAGTTATTTCCGAACGGGCACTCGACCAGGCACTGCACAAACAGGAGAAGCCCGGGAAGTCGGCTGACGAAGACCAAACGATCAGAGTCGAGACGCGCCGGTTAGATTCTGTGATGAATCTCGTCGGCGAACTCGTCTTAGGGCGGAACCGCCTGATCAAAATCGGCGGGGTCCTCGACGAAACCCATGAGTCGGATCCTCAAGTACGCGCCTTGGGTGAAACCCTCACACAATTGAACCTTGTGACGACGGACCTCCAACTAGCCGTCATGAAAACCAGAATGCTTCCGATCAAAAAAGTGCTCGCGAAGTTGCCGCGCTTAGTACGCGACCTCTCGCAGAAACTCGGGAAGCAAGTCCGTCTGGAAACGCACGGAGAAGAGACGGAGCTCGATAAGTCCGTCGCCGATGAAATCGGCGATCCCTTGGTCCACTTGGTGAGAAATGCCATCGACCATGGCATCGAAATGCCGACGGAACGGCATGAAAGAAACAAACCGGTCGAAGGCGTTTTGCGAATCGCTGCCAGCCAGGAAGGCAACAGCATCGTTATTCGTATTCAGGACGACGGCAAAGGCATCCCCATCGACAAAGTGAAGGCCAAGGCGCTGTCCAAAGGGCTGGTGAGCGAGGCCGAGTTGTCCGCCATGGAACCTCGCGAAGTCGTAAACCTGATTTTCTTGCCGGGGTTCAGCACGGCTGAAAACGTGACGGACGTGTCCGGACGCGGTGTGGGGATGGACGTCGTCCGCACCAACATCCGCAAGATGAACGGCACCGTGGAGATCGAGTCAGAGCAGGGGAAGGGCAGTCTCATCACCATTAAGCTTCCGCTGACCATTGCGATCATTCAAGCGCTGATGGTCGAAGTGGAGCGTGCCACCTTTGCCATTCCGCTCAGTTCCGTCATCGAGGCCGTCCGGATTACCAAATCGGACATCAAGACCATCAATGGACGCGAAGTCCTGCATCTGCGCGATCGCGTCTTGCCGTTGCTCCGTCTCGCGCAAGAGTTCGATATTCCCGTCGATCCCAACCGCGAGCGCTTCAATGTCGTCGTGACGGCTTTGGGCGACCGGCGGATCGGCGTCGTGGTCGATGAACTCCGCTCCCAAGAAGAAGTTGTGATCAAGTCGATTTGGGAATATCTGGACAGCATCAAGGGCATTTCAGGCGCCACCATCACCGGAGACGGAAAAGTCGTCTTGATCCTGGATATTTCCGAGTTGGTCGAGAATGCCCATGCGTGGCACCAGGCCGTTGCAGTTGCGGCCTAGTTCCGGCGTGCGTCACTGAGGATAAGGAGTTGTAGATGGCCACACTTATTAACGAAATCGATGCGCGGACCAGGCTCGCCGGCGCCAATCAGATGGAACTGTTGCTGTTTCACCTGGGGACCAACGAGCTCTTCGGGATCAACGTCTTCAAAGTCCGTGAAGTGATGAAGTTGCCGGAGCTCACGCGCGTTCCTGAAGCGGACAGCCGCGTCGTCGGCATGGCCAATATCCGCGGGACGATGGTGCCGGTCATCGCGCTCAAGCGCAGTCTCGGTCTCGGCGAACATGAGGTCGATCTCACCAGACTCGAAGCGAAAGAAAACGGCATTCTTATCATCACCGAATACAACGGCAGCTTGCAGGCCTTTCATGTCGCGGCCGTCGACCGGATCATTCGCACGTCCTGGTCGCAGATCAAGACCCCTCCGGCATTGGTTCGTGAAAATAATAAAGGAGCGGTGACTGCCGTCACGATGCTGGACAATGGGCGCATGGTGCTGATCCTCGATGTCGAGAAAACACTCAGCGATATCTGCCCGCGTCCCGACGACGAAGTGTTTGCGGGGCTGCATGTGATGCCGGAACTGAAATCCAAATGCGTATTGTTTGCGGACGATTCGAGCGTCGCCAGGACTCAGATCCGGAAGGCGTTGGAAAAACTCGGCGTGCCTTTTATTCAAACGACCACCGGGAAAGAGGCTTGGGACTATCTGCAGCAACTGGCGGACGTGGCGGCCAAGGAAGGGGTGTCCCACGTGCACGGGGTCAATCTGGTCCTGAGCGATATCGAAATGCCGGACATGGATGGATTCACCTTGACGAAGCATATCCGGGCGGATCCGAGGTTGGCGCATCTTCCGGTGATTTTACATTCCTCGTTGACGGGAACCTGTAATCAGGACAAAGGCCGCCAAGTCGGCGCCACGGATTATGTGACGAAGTTCGATCCCAAAATGTTCGCGGAAAAATTGATGCGGTACATCATTTAAACGGACGGTTACGGCTTCTGATACAGCGGTTCGTGTGAAGTCTGGTGGAAGGAATCGAAGGGTATGGTCAAAACGATTCAAGTCCTGATCGTCGACGATTCGACATTTATGCGGAAGAGCCTCTCGTCGATGTTGACGAAGGATCCGCGCATTGCGATCGTCGGTATGGCGCGCAACGGAGAAGAGGCGTTGCAGCTCGTGCATCAGCTGAAACCGGATGTCGTGACGATGGATGTCGAGATGCCTGGCATGAACGGCATCGAGGCCCTCAAACGCATCATGGCCGAACATCCCGTCCCCGTGCTGATGGTCAGTTCCCTCACGACCGAAGGCGCCGGCGACACCTTGAAGGCGCTGGAGTTGGGCGCCGTCGATTACATCCCCAAGCAGCTCGATGGCGTGGCCATGAAGATCCACGACATTCAAGATGAATTGATCGCCAAAATTGTTGCCGCCAGCCAAGCGGGCGGCAAAGTGCGAGCACGCAACCTGAACGGGGCCCCTCGTCCCGTCATTACGCCTCGTCCGATGGGGCTCACCTCCCATTCGGTCAGCGTCACGCGAGGCAGTCGGATCGTGGCCATCGGCTGTTCGACCGGGGGACCACAGGCGTTGATCGAAGTACTTCCCGCCTTTCCCTCCGATTTTCCAGCGGGGATCGTCATCGTACAACATATGCCGAAGACCTTCACCAAACCCTTTGCCGATCGCATGAACTCGCTCTGCGGCCTCGAAGTGAAGGAAGCCGCCGATGGGGATGAAGTGAAGCCTGGTCGCATCTTGATCGCGCCTGGAGGGGTTCAATGCCGGGTCAAACGTAGAACCATCACCAGCACCGTGATTTCCTTGAGCCCGAACATCGAGCATCATCTACATGCCCCCTCCGCCGACATCATGATGCAGTCGGTCGCCTCGGTGTACGAAGAACGGGGCATCGGCGTCATTCTGACCGGTATGGGGCACGATGGTCTGGAAGGCATGAAGGCCATCAAGGCCGCCAAGGGCCGGACCATCGCCCAGGATGAAAAGTCCTGCATCGTCTACGGCATGCCGAAAGCGGTGGTGGAAGCAGGCTGCGCGGATAAAGTCATTCCGCTGTCGGGGGTCGTGGGAGAAATTCTCAATATGGTGTAGCGGGCAAACGGGTATCGGACTGGTTCATTCACAATGGAGAGGGGTAGGAGGCACTATGAATACGTTCTTGAAGGGCATGAATATCGGACCGAAGTTTGCGATATCGATGGGAGCGATCGCTGCGGTGATGTCACTCATCGGGCTGGGCATTATTTATCAGCAGGAGCAAGATAAATTACAGTTACTGTTGGAACAGCGCGGGAAACTGCTTGAAACCCAGATTCAGATCACCCGAAGCTACATCGCGCAGAATTATGTCGGGAAACTGAAAAAGAGCAAGGTCGGAAGCGATATCGTCGTGGCGAAGGACCATGCGAACAACCCCGATGCGATTCCCTTTCCGGCAACCGCGACTCGTGAAATGGGAGAAGAAGCCAACAAGAGCGGGCTCTTTACGGCCAGGATGATCAGCCAAAGTCCCATCAATCCAGCCAATTCGCCGAAGGACGCGTTTGAAACGGAGGCGGCGCGAGCCGTGATGGGCGGAGCCGAGAGCTTTTCTCGCATCGAAGAGGTCAACGGGGTGCTCACGTTCCGTCGGGCATCGGTGGACAAGGCTACGTCGTCAGCCTGCATCGGCTGCCACACGGACAAACAGGTCGGCGACGTTCTGGGCGTGCTAAGCATCGGCATGAACATGACGAAAGGCAAGGCTGCATCCGATAAATCGTTGTGGAGCACGGCCGGTTTGCTGCTGGGGATTATCCTGACCCTTGTCATCGCAACGTATCTGCTGCTCCGCAGCATTGTCCTCAAGCCGCTGGCTCACATGGCGAATATTACCAAGGACATTGCTCAGGGCGAAGGCGATTTGACGAAGCGTGTGCCAACTGACGGCAACGATGAAATTGCCCAGTTCGGCGGCTACTTCAATATGTTCATCGATAAATTGCAGAAGATGATCGGCAAAGTCGCCCATGTGACCGATAAGGTCGCCTCCGCGTCGGTCGAACTGTCCGCGACCGCGGAGGAAATCTCCAGGGGCACCGATACCCTGACCTCCCGCGCGGCACAGACCGCCGCTGCGGTGGAGGAAATGAATGCGACGGTGAGTCAGGTCGCTCAGAATTCCGGCAAGGCGGCGACGCTGGCGCAAGAGACGGTCCAGACCGCGAAGAACGGCGGGTCGGTGGTGGCCGATACCATCTCCGGCATGCAACATCTGTCGGAAGCCGTCTCCAACTCGGCGACCATCATTGCCGAGCTGGGCAAGTCGTCCGATCAAATCGGTGAAATCGTCCGCGTCATTGAAGATATCGCCGATCAGACCAATTTGTTGGCTCTGAACGCAGCGATCGAAGCCGCCCGAGCCGGTGAACAGGGGCGGGGATTCGCCGTCGTCGCCGACGAAGTCCGCAAGTTGGCGGAGCGGACGACCAAAGCCACCAAGGAAATCGGCGATATGATCCGGCAAATTCAGCAGGACACACGCGGCGCGGTCGATTCGATGCAAGAGGGGACGCAGAAAGTCAGCGGCGGCGTCGAACTGGTCAACAAGACCGGTGAAGCGCTGACGCGTATC